>CAJJCK010000097.1 GCA_905182675.1 uncultured Cryomorphaceae bacterium
TATCTGAAATAGAGAACAACTTTAGATAAAGCTTAGCCCCTCTACTTTTTCAAGTAGAGGGGCTTTTTATTTTAGGCGTAAAACGGGTAAGGGCGAAAACACAAACAAGGCTTGGAGCCTGCGATTATGCGAGCTACCTTTGACCCTTTAAAATTAAATTTTTATGAGCTTACTTACCGTAGGGACCATGGCGTACGATGCGCTTGAAACGCCTTTTGGAAAAACAGACCGCATCCTAGGTGGTGCAGCTACCTATATTGCGTTGTCAGCGAGTTACCATGTGCCTAATAGCAATGTGGTGAGTGTCGTTGGTGCAGATTTTGAGCAGAATCATCTGGACTTACTAACGTCTAAAGGTGTAAACCTAAAAGGAGTTCAAATTATCGAAGACGGTAAAACTTTTTTCTGGAGCGGTAAGTATCATGATGACATGAATACTCGTGATACAGTGGATACGCAGCTTAATGTATTGGCTGATTTTAATCCAGTAGTTCCTGAGGAGTTTAAGGACTGTCGCTACTTGATGCTAGGAAACCTTCTACCATCGGTGCAACAGCAAGTCTTAGACCAGTTACCTAATCGACCAAAGCTAGTGGTGCTTGATACCATGAACTTTTGGATGGACAACTGCTGGGACGATCTAGTTGAAGCATTGAAGGGTGTTGACGTTCTTACTATCAATGACGAGGAAGCCCGCCAAATGAGTGGCGAATACAGCCTGGTTAAAGGCGCTAAAAAGATCATGAAAATGGGCCCCAAATATTTAATTATCAAGAAAGGCGAGCACGGTGCATTGCTCTTTCATGAAGACCAAATATTTAGCGCTCCCGCACTTCCTTTAGAAGAGGTCTTTGATCCCACTGGAGCTGGAGACACCTTCGCAGGAGGCTTCATAGGCTATATCGCGAAAACGGATGACATCAGTTTTGAAAACATGAAGCGTGCTGTGATCTGGGGATCTGCTATGGCAAGCTTTACCGTTGAAAAATTCGGGACCGAGCGCATTGCGAATCTTACTACGGAAGAAATAAACGCCCGCTTAGAGGAGTTTAAAAACTTGATTAGAGTTGACATACAGTTGATGTAACGCTAACGCTGAATACATCTTAAAACCCGGCCTAGCGCCGGGTTTTTTATGGAACCAAGCAACCTCCAGAAACCAATTCCCATTGTATGGTGTAAAGCGTTTCTCCAACATGTTGCGACACCTGTGCCCCTTGAATACTGAGTTGAACGAACAGTTGATTTACATTGCCTATTCCTGAAAAAACAGGTCTTGCAAAGGACTCCAGCTGCAGTGATAACGGGGTACCGTCCAGAGCAGCTTGAGAGAGGTTAACGCTTTCAAGATCTGCGGACAGGGTGATAGATGGGGTATTGGCACTTTGCCCTAACAGGTACGCCTGCAGACACCAAGGTTCAAATTCACTTAGGTCTTCTACCCGAACAATGGCAGCAGTGGACAATGGAATGTTAGAGGCATAGTCAGAGCCCGCCGTGAAAGGGATTTCTAAATGGGCTTCAGTTACCTCTACAGGATTTCGTGTGTAATCTATGTGGAGCTGCTGCGCACACAATGAATCTGGTCTTAGAAATACAACGCTCAGAAAATATAGTAGGGTTTTTAGTGACATTGGTAGGTGATGTTGAGTTGTTGAACAGCGGTACTGAGCGCTCCATAGCGGTTAGCGGTTATGAGCAATTGTAGGGGAAGTCCATCCTGTGTTTCCCAGCCTGTATGACCGCCTTTTTGCGAAATTCCGATGGTCTGTATTCCCGTGTTATGTGATGTTGAAGGGGTGAGTTGCAGCTCTCCGCTTAAGGGTGAGCTGTTCGAGTAACGAAGTACAGCGTAAATCCCTGGCGGAGTCAAGATTTGATAACTAATTTCATGTGGTGAATAAAGCGATCGACTAAGGGTATAGCGCAAAAGGCTAGAGACTCGTAAGGAATCGTGTAACAAGGAGCTTCCTGCTGAGGTTAAAGCCGGAGCAGACACTTGAACCTGCTGGTTGTCTATGGAAATCAGGATAATGGGATGAAAATCCACGATGAGTGCGGCCTGAGTTTCACTTAAAGTGGTTTGTCCTGCCAGCTCAGGACAACACAACAGGAATAGATATGGAATGATCTGTTTCATAAGGTTTGAAAAGGAATATTTTGCACCAATTGGTTAAAACAGATGCTCAATTTTTTTAACCCTCCAGAGGACACCTCGAAGTCGATGTTTTCATAAGAAAACCCTTGTGGAAGTGGTTGAATAACTCCTCTATACTTCCCACAAGGCAACCCGCCAACAGTGAACCGTCCATCAGGGAGAATCTGCGCATTAAACTGTTCACCTGAATCATGGTAGAGCAGTAGTTGGTATTGTTGAAAGACAATACTGGACCGAAGCTCCGCAGGAGAAGAGTAAGCGACAATTAATTGGCCGGTAATACCATGTGATTGCTCAAAAACCAGAACGGTCTTTTGAGACCTCTTTACTAGTGCGCGATGAACACTGAATCCTTCTTTTGGTGAAGTAGCGAAGGGAAGGCTGGAGGCCTGAATATCTATATGAGCATCCTCGCCTTTGAGCTCTTGAAATTCAAAGTCACCGTTGGTTGATGACTGTACTTTTTTACCTTGTATGGAAAGCACAACTCCGGCGATTGGCGTATTGTTTTGATCAACGCATCGTCCTTTCAGTTCCTTTAGCCTCGAGCTCTTATGCAGTTCACCGCTCCAAGCTAGGCTGCCGCGCCGCGTATTTTGTAAAAGGAGTCTAACCGTTCCCGTTGATACTTTTCGCCCAATTTGTACCCCGCCAACAAAGCGGGGTGTGCGATGTGAACCCCGCTGTAGGAGACTCCCCTGCCAACCCATTGAAAAACCCGGAGCCTGAAAGCTTCCACTGGTCTGAATAGACCACGATTCTGTTGAAAGATTTTGCTTGTAACCCGCTTGAAGGAATAGCCTGCTGGGCCTGTAGTATAGATTATACTGAGCAAGGTATTGGGCGTTTTGAAAAAGAGAGACTCTGCGCTCTATAGAGCTTTGAGCAGTCCATCGCTGAGATGTATAATTTGTTTTGAAGAGATATTTCTCCGTTGCATTTTCTGCCTGTGTTAATGTGGTTTGAAATGAACACATCCATCGCCGTAGTTGTACATCAGTTTGTAGTAGGTGGAAATGATTCCAGGGGCCTGTAGTGGATTCAAATAGAGAAGACTGCGCGCTCCAAGAGATGGGGCCGCGTTGACCGGAAGAATGTGCTCTGAGGTAGGACTTTACCGGGGATTTGCTTTGCTGTGCATCCGCAATGTATGCAGCACTTATGGCTAAAAAGTGCTTGTCTTTTTTTCTTTGGTAATGAAGCTGTCCACTCTGATCAATCAGCTGTAGGTTGATATTGTTCGCACCTTTAGCATAACTAGACTTAAGTCCTAAACGAACAAGACCCTGAGTTCTATGTAGTCTCGCTTGGTGGCTATGTGTCCCATTGTTCCACGCAATACCGAGTAGTTGGCTGTCTTGTAACATCTTCAGAATAGCGGCGAAGGAGTGTAGATTTAAAGAAGTGTTTATAAAGGAGGATTTATACGGTCGCTCTAAGTTGTGGGCTTGAACTACTGCTTTTCCAGCGGAAAAAGAACCCCAGTCGCTCAGAATCTTTCCTTGGCCTCTTATCCGGGTATTCCAAAGTTGAAGGTTCAAAGAGTACTTAGGCTGAACCGCGGCTATCCTGCCTAGTGAGCTGAACGTATTCCCCACTGTTGCTTGATAATCCCACCGCACCCATGGCGCGCCCATACTTTGGGGAGTCACCGATATAACGGAAGGGTATGTTTTTGTTTTCGAGAAGAGTGTTATGGTCGTGTCCCATCCGTAGAGGCTTTGAACCTTGAGTAACAACTGTTGCTTTACAAGCTGACTTCTCCCCACCGTGGATTTAAGATGTTCACCAGGCAGTATCATGGCGCTCCTATATTTCAGCGTTACGTTTCCGGTGTTGGTGAGGTAAAATGATAGACTGTCACCTTGAGTTTCTGTTAATAGCGCCTCAGCTCTTGGAACAGGGAGTATTTGAAAGCAAACAGAATCCGTTAAGCAATTTGTAAACTCACTCTCATCTTCTAATGTAACCTTTATAGTGTACTCTTTCGCGGGCGTAAAGGGGCTGGAGAGAATCATAAGGAAAGCATTACCTGAATCTGAAAGAGCCATAGTGGGCTTAGAAAGCAGTGTAAAATGGTCAGGAACTTGAACATCCAGTACCATGTCACCCTCTGACGCAAGCCCCTTCCATGACAACTGAAGAGGCCATAGCTGGTTTGCATTAACGGATGAAGGAGTTGTCAATACCAAAGATCCACAGTGCTGAGGGTATAAATCTTTTGTGATTAGCAGAAGAAATAGGAGGAAGATTAGCTTTTTTTTCACCGCTCAAAAGAATGTGTAAGTCCAAACTTTTCTCCTAAATCGGTATGACTAACGACCACCATTTGATATTTTCCGGAAGGCAAATCTTGGGAGGGGAACTCAAGGGTTCTACACTGGTTGGGAATGAAACTTTTTGAATGAAGGCTCTCTGTTCGGTATATAACTTGACCATTTTCATTGAGCAGGTGTGCTTTTGAAGAAATAATCCTATCAACATTCCCCGTGTTTAGATACCGTAGTGCCCACACTCCCTTTGTAGAGTCCATTCGAAGGGTTTTCGCATGTAAAGCAACCACCCCGGGGACCATTGGGTTTCGATAGAGGACATTTAAGGCATAACGCATTCTAACCTGGAGCTTCTTTAAATCTTGAAGATCCTTTAGGGGTAAGGAGCTAATCAGCAGACATGCCTGAGCGGACGGTAAGTTGTAGTCCTCCGGAATGCGCATGATCACTTTGATCAATATTTCTTCTTGAGGCGCTAAAGACCCTGTATATCTTTCTGATTCTAGCCATTGCGCACAACTTTGTGCTGTAGTGCCAGGCTTAAGATAACGGTACCCGCTGTCGCACTCGATGCTGAGGTCTGCAAGTTCAATACTGAAACCGCATGGTTTAAGTCCAATGTTTTTGAGTTTAATAGGAAAGGTGTCATAGTTGCCCGGCGGCGCAGAGAACCTATGGGTCAGCCCACTTTGAAGCACCACTTGTCCAGAGAGCGTAATGATGGACAAAACGAATCCAATGATGTAGACGATTGTAGTTTTCATATTTTATAAATAAGCCGTCGCCGTTAGGCGACGGCAGTTGTTTTATTCAGCAATTGTGTAGGTGACGGTTCCCATATCTTGAGCACCGTTATCAGCATCTAATTGAGCGTAGTCCTCTAGACTCACGAGGTAGGTTAGTTCATAGCCGTTTCCTGCACCATTTCCAGTATAAGAAGTGCCTATGTTTTCAATAAGTACCTGGTCTGTTGAGGTCAATTTTACCGGAATAGCACCTTGGGAAGCATCGAAGTTTGGAACAACGTTTCCTATGGTTCCATACTGGTTGCTTGGCAGCGACATGGGCTGGGAGCCATCCGCGAGCAACGACAAGCTCATCCCTTCGTTCATATTTGAAAGACGAACTGAAATAGATCCATCCGCAACCCCTGCGTTACTCATCATTAAGGAGTAATTTAAATGGGTAACACCAAACTTGTTCGCTCCTAATACGAAAGCGTCTCCGGCTTCCATGGGGTCATCGTTGCTGAAATCAAATACGATCTCATCGTTCACAACGTCTACTAGTGCATGTGCATCTATGATTACACCGATTCCTTGTGTTTCAACTGAGCCGTCTTGAGCACTCAGCATAAACACTGTTGTTGTGGCTGCTGCCACCATCCAGATTTTTCTCATTGGTCATTGTTTTAAGGGTTATTAATTGAATTGCAATCAACTTATCACACCTTTGGTACAGTGTCCAACAATTGTGAAAAACTAGAAGATATTGACAGGACGTGTCGTGGGGGGAAAACAATGTTTTGTTCCTGAAAAACCTCTGTTAATAAACACATCGATAAAACGGTCAACATCACCCTATGGCATGGAGTGCGTTGAGGTTAGTAAGAATTGGACTATATTAAACCCTCAGATTTATGCTATTGTAAATGAGTTTTTTTAACCGACTTATCGTTCTGTTTGCTTCATTGTTTATAAGCTTGGCGGCAACCGCCCAGGGAGAGGCGATAGTAAATAAGCAAGAACAGGAGCGTAAAATTCGCGAGAGTGAGCAGTTCATTATTGATAGGACGGCGACCACCAGATCTCATGTGGATAAGCTGTTTAAGCCTTTAGATGATCAGCTTATCGCACTACAGAAGCAACAAAAGTTGGCTGAAAAAATTCAGATTGCGGAATACTTACTGCTGGCGGTACTTCTCATCTTTATTTTGGCGCTTCTTTATTTGCTCTCTGAGAACGCAAGAAGTTTTGAAAAAGGAAAAGCGCTTGAAAAGCAAAAGTTAAAACTAGATCTGCTTCTAGCAAACGTATTACCGGAACAATCAGCTAAGGAATATATAGCAACAGGCGAAATAGTCCCTATTATTTGGGGTGAATCACTCGTTGTAATAGCAGAAATACTCCTACCTAATCCGCTACCTAAAGGCATGAGCAGGGGGCAAATACAAGAGGTTGTAATACGGGAAAATCAACGATTGATTGCGGCAAACGGCTTGGATAAAATAAGAACATCTGGAGATCGATTATTGAGCGTTTGTAAGTCTCATAATCTCATCCCCCAGCAGCAATTTGAGCGTGCGATGGCATATGTTTCTTATTTGCAAGAGGTGTTAGATAAAACCGGCAGTGGTGCGTCAATTCGTACAGGAATGTCTTATGGAGATGTTGTTTTTGGTCCTCTAGGAGACTCTTCCGTCAGGGTGGATATACTGGGGCTGGCGATTGATCAAGCAGCAAAGTGCTCTTATCAGGGTGCGCCGGGTGAAGTGTGGATAACAGACCGGATCAAAGGTTTTTTACGACCGAGTGAAAATTATATGATCCAGGAACCTGTATCTATTGCGGAACTGGACTGTACCATGATGAAAATTACAACGGTATGAGGCTGCTTCTGTTGACAATCATATTAGGTGTGCACCCGTTTATGGTGTTGTCGCAGACAAAAGAGTCGCTTATCAATTTGCCGATCGTTGCGAACACCGAAGTAGACTCTGCTGCTCAAGCAGCTGCCTACTTCACCGCTTATAGGACTTTAGACAAGCGAAAGGAATTGGCACTGTATGTAGCTACATTGAAAAACGCAAATAAATGGTCGCCTTCGGATAGTGTAACAATGAAATATAAAGCGCTCTATACCATTGGGAATGCATTTATATTCTCTTCGCTATATGATTCTGCTGCACATTACCTTAATAAGGCCTATGATTACGACCGTGAGCATGATTTGGGTAAATATGAAGGCGCTATTTCGGATAGGGTTTCTGTGATTTTTTACAACCTTAATGAATACTCCCGGAGCTTAACATTTGCTAAATACGCTCTTAATGTTGCGCAGCCAAGACTACGCGCTGCAGTGTTCTATCAAATGGCAAATACCCATACTTTAATGGGGGATTTCGAGCTCGCTGCGGTGGCTTATGACAGTGCGGAGACGGCATATAAAAGAACAGACAGCCCCAACTGGTGGTATCCTGTATTTTTTTCAATGCCAACACTCATGGAGCTTGAAGACACCGCAGGTTTTAAACGAGCCTACACCGCGTTGAAGGAGGTCCCTGGTATTACTAAAAACCCTATTTTTCTAGACCAAGTGAATCTCGCCAAGGCGGAGTTTTCTCTGGTAGAGTGGGAACGTGATGCTAAGTCGTTTTTTTTAACAAGCGACATGGTGCTCTCTAGAACACAAGAGAACGAAAGTTGGGTTAGACGTCAAATTGCTTATCGAATTAACAAGAAAAAGGAGGGCTGGAAATCGCATCGTGAGGCGCTCTATATGATGCTACGCTATTACCAATTGGTCCACCCAGACTCCGTGAACGGTGTGTATGATCAAATTTTAATGGTGGATCAAGCTTATGGCGATTCCCAGCTCACGAGAAATATGGATTCCACGCTGACCAGGACCAACTCCAAGGCGCTTCAGAATTTAGTAGGGCGTATAGGTTATGACATGCTCAGCGATAATTTAACGGAATCAGATTACGTTAAATCAACCTTAAGAAAGCACAATAGAAACCTAATTATTCAAGCAGTACTATTACTCCTTGCGTTGTTCTTAACGAGAAGAGCACTACGTGTTAAGCGCAAAAGACATAATATCAATGCTCAATTAGAGCACCTCAAGGAGAAAGAGGAGAAATTGCTGGAGGACTTGACTGCTGTTTCTTTAACGAACCTGGATGAATCAGCGGTACATGAAATAATCACTCACCCAGATTTAATAGTACTTACATCACGATTTTTTCGTTTTGGATCGTTTGTTTCTCAGACTGCGCCAGATGAACTCTTCCCAATACTAAACGCATATTTTGAAGCGTTTAAAGCAGAAATCAAGCCTTATGGACTTGAAGTGCTCCGTATAGACGGCGACCACGTTGTTGCGGTTGGGGGTCGTCAGGGCAATAATTCAAGTCCGATTTCAACACTGAAAGCAGCCCAGTGTATGCACGGGGTTGTAGAGAGACTGAACCAAAAACATAAGATTGAACTATCCCTTAGAATAGGCATACATATATGTGCTGCGACAAGCACAAGAGAGGCTAACCCTCAGCAGAACATAAACATTGGGGGAGCGGGATTCGACATAAGCAGGTTGCTGGCTGATGGATGCTTAGAGGGCGATATTGTGCTTTCTCAGGAGCTGGTCGAAGCACAAGGACCAGACGCCGTATGGCCAAGTATTAAGCCGGCTGTTGTTAGCGGATATCCAGTATTTACGGCGAGAAACCGTCAGGGTAACGGTAATAAGGAAGAGTGATGAA
>CAJJCK010000098.1 GCA_905182675.1 uncultured Cryomorphaceae bacterium
GAATATTGAAAGAAAAAGATGCTTTTATTGCAGATTACTCATTTCTAGAATCTAAAACTGTTTCAAATCAATTATTTGAAGCCTATAAAGGCCTTCTATCTTGAAAATTCCTATTATATTTATCTGATCTGAAAACAAAATGAAATCCTATGAAAAAACTACTACTAGCCTTTGCTGGACTTACAGTCATCGTTGCAACCGCGCAGGAAGCACGTATTGACCTTGGTCGCAGCGCAGCCATGTACTCAGCTACTCATGCTGATGGCATTCCTTTAAATACATCAACGAACAAGCAATCTTCAGCTGTCGCTATTGGCACAGCGCCCAATGTTTACGGTGCTGGATTTGGACCAAAATCTAACTTAGTGGCTAATGAAGATTTGAATACCATTGCTTTTATCCACCGCTCTGATTACAATTCAAATGGTGATTATAGCTCTGGGTCACTTCGTTTCGACTACTCTACTGATGGAGGATCCACTTGGACTTCAAATGCAGGTCCACTTTGGAACCCTAACCAATCAGGTTACGCATACCCAGGCTTTGCTCGGTACCCACGGATTGGGATTTTGAACGCTGTAAATAATACGAATCCACTGAACGCTTCTGTAACTGCTTGGGCTCCTACCCTTGCAGGAACAAACGATTCTTGGGGTGGTGCACTTGTAGGTTCTCAAAAAATGGACAACACGGTATCCAACTTTGTGGTAGATACTACTGGTGGTCACTTAACGTTAGATAATTCTTACACCGCAGATGGCAACTTCTGGGGATTGAGTTTCCACCAGCCAAACTACCTAACAGATGAGTATACTGATACAGCTATCGTATGGAAAGGTGTGATGGACTTTACCACAGATTCCATGGCACTCACTGAATACAGAGCATACATGCCTGTATCGAATGACCCAACGAATGGTAAAATTGTCGGCGATGGTAATATTTTCTTTGCAGAAAACGGAACCACTGGATTTATTTCTCTGGAGGCTTATGACAGTACCATAGCGCCAAACAAAGTGATTCATCCCTACCTAGTGAAAACCACAGATGGCGGTATGACATGGAGCTCTAATATGGGTCCTAACGTAGACAACTTAATAGACAACGGTTCAGGAGATAGCTTAAAAACTATTTTCTCTACCATCACTGGTGGATGGAATATTGGTAGTCTTACTTCTTCAACTCGAGGTCATGATTTGGCGGTAGACGCCAATGGAAATCCTCACATGTTTGTACATGTTTTTCCAGGTGTGGGAACTACACCAACAGGGGGAACTATCGCTGGTGACTTTGTATATTACCCTGGTATCAACTTGTTAGTAGACATATTTACTAATGATGGAGGATTGACTTGGGAGTGTAATGTTGTTTCTCGGGTATTTACTTGGGAATACGAGTTTGACCCAACGAATGGTCCTGTTGCAGAGTGTACCCGTCCTCACATTTCATTGAGTTCTGATCGTGAAATGATGTTTTTCTCATGGTTTGAGTCTGACACATCATTCGTTACAGGTACGGAAAATAACTTCCCAGATTGGAGATGTCAAGGATATAACGTGCAAGGTGATTCTCTAGAAGGTCCTGCAACAGTTATGGGCACATACGGAGATGCTACTTGGGGTAATGTCGCTGACTTCGCTTTTGATAATGGCGACGGAACGCACCAATTACACATGACCTACTCTCCTATTGAAGACTTTGGTACTTTTAGTGTTCTGAGCCCAATTGACTTTTATTACTTGGGAGCTCCTTACCCGAACAATATAGGCATACAAGAATTAGAAGAACAATCGTTTACGGTAGGGCAAAATTATCCTAACCCGACGAACAGTCTGACTAAGATTGCTATCGAGAGTATTGAGGCTGCAAACTTCACATTGAGTATTGTGGATATAACGGGACGTACTATCAAGATTACTAATCTTGGTCGTTTAGATGTTGGACGTCACGTTTATACTGTTGATGCGACCAATTTTGCTCCTGGCATATATTTCTACACGGTAGAATCTGCTGGACATAAGAATACTAAAAAGTTGATTGTAAAGTAATTTACATCAACCTGAAATGAAGAACCCCCGTGAGGCTAGCCTCACGGGGGTTTATTTTTTTCTATGCTTCGTTTAGTACGCTAACAGGTCTGCTATCGCTTGTTTTAATTTAGACTTGGCTAAGAAACCATCTTCTAACTCTTTTGCAAACGGCACTGGAGTGGCATCTGAGGCGACAAGTCGTACCGGTGCATCTAAGAGTTCAAAACACTCCTGGCTTATTCTAGCGCTAATGTGTTCGCCAAAACCACCTATCTCTATATCCTCTTGGAGAATCAGAACTTTACCCGTCTTAGCAACGCTTTTTTTAATGGTATCAAAATCTAACGGTATTAACGTGCGTAAGTTGATCACTTCCACGGATGATTCTAGATCGTTCTCCTTGATGGTCTCTAAAGACCAATGCACGCCCATGCCATAGGTAACTATAGTCATGTCGTCAGCTTTATGCATGACTTTAGCCTTACCCAGTTCTTCAAACTGCGGTCCAGATGGAACCTGTTCCTTTAGTGTTCTATACAAAGCTTTATGCTCAAAAAACAGTACGGGATTGGGGTCATGAAGACTTGACATCAGAAGTGCTTTCGCTTCGGCGGGATAAGCCGGGTAAACGACTTTAAGCCCAGGGACATGGGTAAACCAAGCCTCCGTACTTTGGCTATGAAATGGACCCGCAGCAACACCACCACCTGTGGGCATTCGTATTACGACATCTACATTTTGTCCCCAGCGCCAGTGAAGCTTTGCCAGGTTGTTTACGATTTGATTAAAACCAGTGGTCACAAAATCGGCAAATTGCATTTCCATCATGGATTTACCACCCCCTATACTTAAACCCAATGATGTGCCTACAATGGCACTTTCACAAAGAGGAGTATTTCTCACGCGCTCTGCACCATAATTGGCCAAAAAACCATCTGTAGCTTTAAAAACACCTCCGTAATCTGCGATGTCTTGGCCCATTAATATGAGTTCTGGCCAGAGCTTCATACTTTCGTTTAAGCCATCGTGAATGGCATCAATAAGCCTTAGTTCACTCTTAGAGGAATTCAAGTTGTTTTCGGGTAGCTTAGGTACTTTAGCAAACAAATCTATCAACGACTCTTGCTTATTGTAGGTAAGGTCTGGCAAAGCAAGTGCCTCGTGAAATGCTACGTCTACTTCTTTTTTATAACCCTTGATCTTTTCAGCCAATTCAACTTCGGTAATACCCCAATCCTTTAACTCTCCCTTAATGATAGCCAATGGCTCTTTTTTCATCGCCTCGTCTATCATCCCGTCAGGATAATATTTCGTGCCACTAGCTTCCTCATGACCGCGCACCCGGAAAGTACACGCCTCGAGAATTATAGGTTTTGAATTTTTGCGGGCATATTCAGCAGCACTAGAAAATTCATCTGCAGCACCTTTCAGATCATTCGCGTCAAATGACCTGGCTTCCATGCCATAAGAAGGACCTTTTTGTAAAAAGCTGTCGAATACAAATTGCTGGTGCTCCGGGGTACTAAGACCCCAATAATTACGCTCAACAACGAAAACAACTGGCAAGTCCCAAACTGCAGCTACATTGAGTGCTTCATGAAAATCTCCTTGAGAAGATGCTCCGTCCCCAGTAAATGCTAAAACACATTTACCCGTTTTTAGTTGCTTTTCTCGTAAGGCCAAGCCACAGGCTAATCCCAGTTGCGCGCCTAAATGAGAAATCATCCCTACAATATGATGTTCTTGAGTACCAAAATGAAAACTCCGATCACGGCCTTTCGTAAAGCCTTGTGATTTACCCTGAAATTGGGCAAAAAGGCGGCTTAAAGGAACGTCTCGAGCGATAAATACACCAAGGTTTCTATGCATGGTACATATGTACTCATCATCTGCTAGCGACATAGCTGCTGCCACAGATAGGGCTTCTTGTCCATAAGAGGAAAACCATTTTGAAATCTTGCCCTGTCGCAAGTAAATGAGCATTTTATCTTCTATCGCGCGAGCTTTTAAAAAGTGCTCTAATAGAGCTACGCGGTGTATTTCGTTCATAACTTCTTGTTGTTCTCTTGGTAGGTCCCTAAAAGGTGCAAAAAGGTAGCTATTTTTGTAAGACTAATCATATTCAACTTCATATGTCTGTAATTCCAAACCTCGATTTTAGCGCATGGTCTTCAGGATCAGATCAAAGCCGTCAAGAATTTGTAGCTGCATTAGGTAAAGCCTATACTGATATTGGTTTTGTAACCATTAAAAACCATGGTTTTGATGAACAAACACAGTCCCTACTCTACGCTCAATTGGCTTCTTTTTTCTCGTTAGAATCAACAATGAAAAGACAATATGAAATAGCCGGATTAGCCGGTCAAAGGGGTTACACAAGCTTTGGTAAGGAGCACGCTAAAGGAATGAGTGCAGCAGATTTGAAGGAATTCTGGCAAGTAGGACAACCCACTCCTGCTTATCATAGTCCTGAATACCATGATAATGTTTCTGTTCCTGAACTACCAACATTTTCGCCAGCTTTTAAGAAAGCATATGAAGCATTAGAAGCTATTGGACTCGAAATGCTCAAGGCAATTGCCATTTTCTTGGAATTAGACGAAAATTACTTTCAAGACTGGGTACCTGGAGGAAATAGTATACTCCGGGGGATTCATTATCCTCCTATTACCACAAATCCTGGAGACAGCGTGCGCGCAGGACAACATGAAGATATCAATCTCATAACCCTATTAATGGGCGCCAGCGCTGACGGGCTTGAAGTACTAAACAAGAAGGGCGAATGGATCGGCATTACGGCCATACCTGGATCCCTAGTCGTTAACGTAGGTGACATGCTACAAAGGCTCACTAACGGTATGCTGAAATCTACTACCCACCGTGTGGTCAACCCTCCCAGGGAGAAATGGGGTACTTCACGCTATAGCATTCCTTTTTTCCTTCATCCGGTTGGCAAGATGCCGCTAAATACCTTGCCTATTAGCGTAACAGCTGAGCGACCAAAGGCATTTGACAACATTACAGCAGGAGACTATCTCGAAGAACGATTGATAGAAATTGGATTAAAAAAATAGATTGTGCGTATAGATATCATCACTGTACTTCCAGAACTTCTTGAAGGCCCTTTTTCGCATAGCATCCTACAACGCGCTGCGGACAAGGGGCTTGCTGAAATTCATGTGCATCATCTTCGAGAATTTGGCATAGGCAAGCACCAGCAAGTTGATGATTATCAATATGGTGGAGGAGCTGGAATGGTCATGCAATGTGAACCACTTGTGGCGTGTATCGAAGAGCTGCAAAGTCAACGTACTTATGATGGCATTCTTTTTATGACCCCTGATGGCAAACAGTACAAACAAGGTGATGCGAACGCCTTAAGTCTACTGGGGAACCTCATGATCATTTGTGGACATTATAAAGGTATAGACCAGCGCGTGCGAGACCATTGGGTTACACACGAATACAGCATAGGTGATTTCGTATTAAGTGGTGGGGAACTTGCCGCCGCAGTGATTGCAGACTCCATCATAAGATTACTTCCAGGCGTTTTAAACAACGAGACCTCTGCACTAACAGATAGTTTTCAAGATAATCTGCTTGCACCTCCTGTATATAGTAGACCTGAAGATTTTAGAGGACATAAAGTACCTGAGATTCTATTGTCAGGGAATTTAAAAGCGATTGAGCTTTGGCGTGAAGAGCAAGCCTATGAGCGGACAAAAAACAGACGTCCTGACCTGCTTGAGGAATTTGACTCTTAATAAATATGCAGATCGTCAATAGCCTGTCGTCCCACGTGATCATTGATTGAGGAAATGATTTTCGATTTCACCATAAGAAGTTCCTTTCGAACTACAGCACTATCTAACTGAACAACCAAAACTCGATTTTGTACTTTTTTCTTTGTTGTCTGCCTAGTTACAGAGGGTCCTAAAATTTGGTCCCAAGCCTGTAGCACCTCCGTGTTTTCTGTACCCTTACGCAAACGATAGCGGTCCAACCACATGGATAATGCGTCTCCCATATTTTGCTCGTTAGAGGCTCTGAATTTCGCCATTGTCTAATATTTCGAAAGTGGTGTGTTGAAGACTAAGTGTTTCGCTTAAAATTTGCATGCGCTGAGGATGGGTGTCAGTGATGAAAATCTGACCAAAATCCTCTGTGTTCACTAAGGTAAGTAGATTCGCTACTCTTCCTTCATCTAATTTATCGAAAATATCGTCGAGCAATAATATTGGTGCCATTCCAAGATGGCGTTTACCCACTTCAAATTGAGCTAATTTCAATGCAATTAAGAAACTCTTTTGTTGTCCTTGAGAACCCACGCGTTTGATAGGGTGATCGCCAAGATGAAAGACCAAATCATCCCGGTGTATACCAGTTGATGTGTATTGAAGTAGTTTATCTCTATCTAATTTTTGATCCAACAGAGTCCTCATATCTGCCTCGTGCAGTGCTGTTTTGTAGGTTATTTTGACCTGCTCTTTACCCCCTGATAGCGCTTCGTAATACGTTTGTAAGATCGGAGTCAATTCTTCTACAAAAGCATTGCGCTCTGCATAAATCAATGCGGATTGAGTGATTAATTGCTCGTCATATAAAGACAACATATCACGATCGAAGATTCTGTTAGATGCGAAATACTTTAATGTAGTATTACGCTGTGCGAGGGCCTTGTTATAAGTCATCAATGCATCCAGGTACCGACGATTATTCTGAGAAATGGTCGCGTCTACCAACCTCCTTCTCGTCTCCGCCGCGTCCAATATTAAGTCTCGATCCATTGGACTAATCATCACCACAGGAAGGTAGCCGATATGATCTGCTAGTCGGTCGATCTCCTTTCCATCAACACGAATTTTCTTCTTTTGTCCTTTTTTTAGCCCTAAATCTAAAGAATGGCTTTTTCCTTTTCTATTCAGCCTAGCCTTAAGTAAAGCCATAGACTCGCCATGGGTTATGTTTTGGCTGTCTAAGGAGTTCAGATAGCTCTTCGTCAGGCTCAAATAGTGCAATGCATCAAGCACATTTGTCTTGCCATTACCATTATTTCCTGAAATAATGTTCACTTTACTATTGAACTCCCAATGCGAGGACCTATGGTTCTTGAAGTGCGTTAATTCAAGCTGTTCTATAATAAGGTTTTCCATAGCTACGAAAATAGGCATCTAGTAGTCAAAATTTATACTATTTTTGGCGGACTGAAGAAATTTACACAATGGCCAAGAAGAAAGCGTCTGCTCAACAAGACAACCTAGGATTTGAAAACGTAGAACAAACTTTAACTAAGACTGAACAGTTCTTAGAAAAAAATGCTAAACAAGTAGGTATTGCCATAGGCGCAGTAGTCCTTGTCGTTCTAGCAGTGTTTGCCTACACTACATATGTCGTCGCTCCAAACAGCGCTGAGGCTGGTAAAGAGATGTCAAAAGCGATCAAATGGTTCGAAACAGATTCCATGGCTTTAGCATTAAATGGAAACGGTGATCATGCCGGATTTTTAGATATCATGGACGAATACAGTGGTACTCCTTCTGGCAACAGCGCCCATTATTACGCTGGGTTAGCTTATTTTTCTCAAGGATCTTTCCAAGATGCTATTGAAG
>CAJJCK010000099.1 GCA_905182675.1 uncultured Cryomorphaceae bacterium
GAGTGCTACTAGGGTGAAATACACCCATTTTTGTCGACTTTGTATCCAATTCAATGCTTTCATTCAAAGAGGTTCTTTTCTCGGTCCCAATTTAGTAGTTTAGTGGGGTCTTTTAAAGACGTGAACCTAAATAACATTACAAGAAGTATGAAAGAAGTTGTCATCGTAGGTGCAGCAAGGACTCCCATAGGAAGTTTTGGCGGCGCACTGAGCGGCATCAGCGCCCCTAACCTAGGCGCTACAGCAATCAAAGGCGCATTGCAAAAGGCCGGATTATCCGCGGATTTAGTAGAAGAAGTATATATGGGTAACGTGTTACAAGCGGGAATTGGTCAAGCTCCGGCTAGACAAGCTGCCATGTATGCAGGTATTAGCTCGAATGTTCCTTGTACCACCATTAACAAAGTTTGCTCCTCTGGGATGAAAGCGGTAATGATGGCGGCACAAAGTATCAAAGCAGGAGACGCTGATATCATAATTGCAGGAGGAATGGAAAATATGAGTGCCGTGCCCCATTACTTACCTACCAGTAGAAATGGCGTAAAACTAGGTGACATGTCCTTAGTGGATGGTCTTGTAAAAGATGGTCTTACCGATGTATACAACAACCAACACATGGGCGTGCTAGCTGAGTTTTGTGCTTCAGAGCATGGTTTTAGCCGTGAAGAACAGGATTCATTTGCACTCGAGAGTTATAAACGCAGCGCAGAATCTTGGGCTGCAGGTAAATTTTCGGACGAAGTTGTTCCCGTAGAGGTTCCGCAACGTCGCGGAGATGCATTGGTGATAGATACGGACGAAGATTTCAGTAAAGTAAGAGTTGACAAAGTTCCTTCTTTACGTCCTGTTTTCAAAAAAGAGGGAACCATCACCGCAGCTAACGCCTCTAACATAAACGACGGAGCCTGTGCGCTTGTTGTCATGAGCGCTGAAAAAGCGGAAGAATTAGGTCTCACTCCAATCGCGAAGATTCTTGGCTATGCAGATGCAGCGCATGAGCCCGAATGGTTTACCACGGCTCCCGCGAAAGCATTGCCTAAGGCACTTGCAAAAGCGGGTCTTTCCCAGGAAGAAGTTGATTTCTTTGAATTCAATGAGGCTTTTGCGGTCGTAGGATTAGCAAACATGAAGATTTTAGGATTGGATCCAAGTAAAGTGAACGTCAACGGCGGTGCCGTGAGTTTAGGACATCCATTAGG
>CAJJCK010000100.1 GCA_905182675.1 uncultured Cryomorphaceae bacterium
ACGCGACTACTATTGGATACGTAGTGAAAGCACTAAACCAACTGTCAGAAACGCTATATTTTATTTTAGAGAGTGAGAAAAAAGCGTTGGTTGACGCAAATAAGAAATGTAAAAAAGGCAAACCAGGGCGGTCCGGTAAGCCAAGTAGAAATGGACAGGGCAAAGAAGGTAAGCCTGGTAATAAAGAAAATGGCAAGCTTCCTAATGGCCGGAAAAAAGGAATGTCACCCGTACCATCTAAACAAAACGAGGGTGAAGGATGGGTAAAACCAGGTTCCGCAGGAAAGAAAAAAACCACCAGTGAGCTACTAAAAACACTTGAAGAAGCTCAGAATGCACTGACCGGGACACCGTCGCCAAAAGCTTTAGAAGAAGAAATAAAAAAACTGATCGAAGAATTGTTGTTTAACACAAAGACCTTGTCTGATGGTAATGGAGATTTCAACGATAGACTTTGGGAAACACTGGAGGCCGTGTATAACAAGCAACAAACAGGGAATCAGCGCGAAGCAAACGAATCTGATAAGGATGTTTTTAACGGAGGTGAAGAGCCTTTGTTCAAAGTAATAGAATATCCAAGATCGGCACTACCTTTACCCATCCTAAAGCAGAATAAAAAGTAATGAATCCAGGACTGGTTGTTGAGAAAGTTCTCAAAGTTATTGAGGAAATTTACACAGAGCGACGGCTGGGTAAAATAGAGGTTCACTGGTTGACAGACCAACAGTTGTTGGAGCTAAACATAAAGCACCTGAATCACGATTACTTGACAGACATTATCACGTTTGATTATTCACGGGGAACAAGGATAAGTGGGGAACTGTTTATTAGTACTCAAATGGTTCAAAGTAATGCCGAGGAACACGGTTGTTCGGAATTAACAGAAACACAGCGGGTTGTTGCCCATGGAATCCTTCATTTGTTGGGTTTTGGAGATAAATCCCCGGAGGAAGCGGCCATGATGAGAACTAAAGAAAACGAGGTACTCGCACGATTATAGACTATGGTATTAGACGAAACATATGACGTTATAGTAGTAGGAGGTGGCCACGCTGGTTGTGAGGCTGCTTACTGCGCAGCAAAAATGGGGTCAAGTGTACTACTGATAACCATGAACATGCAAAGCATTGCTCAAATGAGTTGCAACCCGGCTATGGGTGGGGTTGCAAAGGGGCAAATTGTGAGGGAAATAGATGCTCTTGGCGGAGGATCAGGCATCATCACCGACAAAAGCATGATTCAGTTTAGAATGCTAAACAAGAGCAAAGGCCCGGCAATGTGGAGCCCACGCGTTCAGAGTGACAGAATGCTTTTTGCCCAATATTGGAGAGAACAACTTGAGTCTACTCCAGGACTTAACATGTTTCAAGATATGGTTTCTGGTTTATTGGTTTCTGACGGTACCATTCATGGGGTAAAGACGTCCCTTGGCCTAGAGTTTCGCTCGAAAACAGTGATATTAACTAGCGGGACCTTTATGAATGGCTTAATTCATGTTGGTGATCAAAACTTTGGAGGAGGAAGGGCTGGCGAAAGAGCGAGCACAGGGATTACAGAGGAGTTGATTCAACTTGGGTTCGAAGCAGGAAGAATGAAAACAGGGACCCCGCCAAGAATAGATGGACGCACGATAGACTATAGCTTAATGGAAGAGCAGCCTGGTGATGAGCATCCAGGACAATTTAGCTTTACCGGTGAAAACAAGCTTAAAAAACAACGCAGTTGTTGGATTACACACACTTCACAAGAAGTGCATGATACTCTGAAAAAAGGGTTTGATAGATCTCCGTTATTTAACGGAGCTATTAAAGGAACGGGTCCAAGATACTGTCCAAGTATTGAAGACAAGATTGATAGGTTTTCGGAGAAATCATCACATCAAATTTTTGTGGAACCAGAGGGTTGGAGTACCGTTGAGGTTTATGTTAACGGCTTCTCGACGTCATTACCAATAGAAATACAACACGAAGCGTTGCGTAAAGTACAGGGTTTTAAGAACGCGAAATTCTTTAGACCAGGCTACGCCATTGAATACGATTATTTTCCACCTACCCAGTTAAAACACACACTAGAAACCAAACTAGTTAGCGGCTTGTATTTTGCGGGTCAGATAAACGGCACTACAGGATATGAGGAAGCGGCTTGCCAAGGACTTATGGCAGGAGTTAACGCGACGCTCAAGGTAAAAGGAGAAGCGCCTTTTATCCTAGGAAGGGCAGATGCGTATATTGGTGTTTTGATAGACGATCTGATCACAAAGGGTACAGACGAGCCGTATAGAATGTTTACCTCAAGAGCGGAGTATAGGCTTCTTTTAAGACAAGACAACGCAGACATAAGGTTAACCGCTTTAGGACATAAAATTGGACTTGCAGGTGAGGCAAGAATGAAAGTATTAAAGCTTAAGCAGTCGCAAATACAAAAAGGACAACAAGAGCTAGATAAAAACCTTCCGCTGGCTTCAATAAACGAGGTTTTACAAATCAAGGACGAGAAGCTGGCGAAGGAAAAGATAAAAACCAACAAGCTTGTAGCTCGCCCAGGCTTATATCTAAAGGACTTTAAAGAATCATTTCAAACGCAAGATTGGTGGAACAATGAAGTTGTTGAACAACTAGAGATAGACATTAAATACGGCGGATACATCGCAAGAGAGCGTGATAATGTCGCTAAAATGAAGCGACTGAACGACAAAGAGATCCCTGAAAACTTTAATTACTTAAAAGTTAAAGGCCTGAGCTATGAGGGAAGAGACAAGCTAGAGATGATTAGACCTGCGACAATAGCTCAAGCAGGAAGAATCAGTGGAATAAGCCAAAGTGACATTCATGTGCTGTTGGTGTACATGGGTAGATAACGTTTCACGTGAAACTATTATGAAAGAAAAAGTAATTACTTGTCCGGTATGTGGAGGCAATCAGTACAACAATGTGGTATCAACCGTAGATTACTCTACGACCAAGGAGTCTTTTGATGTAGTCCAGTGCTCGGCTTGTACACATTTATACACCAGTCCACGTATTATAGAAACCAGCATTGCTCCATATTACGACAACCCAAACTACATAAGTCACACCAACGACCAGGCCACTTTTTTTTCTAAAGTGTATCAGCAGTTACGGAAGCTTAACCTTTCGCGCAAGACATCATATGTAACATCTGTAACACCAAGGGAAAGCCGTGTATTAGATTACGGATGTGGCACGGGTCAGTTTTTAGAAGCATTAAGCACAAATTACTTTAGGCCAGAAGGTGTAGAAATAAACCCCGCTGCTCGAGAAAAAGCATCGAAGTTTGGCAAGGTGCACGCTTCTATTGAGACAGTGAAACCAGGGGTTCAAACAATAAGCATGTGGCATGTAATGGAACACGTTTATGATCCAAAAACGCTGCTGAACGAATTTAAATCGAGACTAAACCCCGGTGGACACATACTAATCGCGGTGCCTAACCCAGAAAGTCACGACGCAAAGCACTACGGAAAGCATTGGGCAGCGTGGGACGTTCCTATACATGTTCACCACTTTACAAAGCAAAGTATGGTTAAAATGATGGAAGATGCAGGTTTTCAACACCTAAGCATCACGCCAATGAACATGGACAGCTACTACATCAGCCTTCTGTCAGAGCAGTACAAGTCGGCAAGCGAGAGTAAATCAACAAAAAATTGGTTAAACGCTGTTTTACAGGGCTTTAAAAGCAACTATAAAGCAAAAAAAGACAATACGAGCTCCTTGATTTACACGTTTAAATTAAACTAAACCCCGGAAGGCTTTGTGAAGCTCGTAACTAGTGTGTGTTATTGATGTTTTCACATGAACATTTCTTTCAAGATCTCTCAAACAAGAGCCTAGTGCGGAAGTTATGGTTTGCGCTCCTCTTGGCAGAACGGAGTTGCTAAGCTTCTGAACATTGATCGCGCCCAAGTCCGTAGCGCTACCCTCGGTAGCCTGAACATTGTGATAAAAACCCCGCTCTAAAAAGTGTTGTGCTCTGTAAATCAGTGTTTTAAGGCCTTCTTTTGGTAAAGAACTCAACTCATTTACAACCTCCGTTATTTCCACAGGGTTTCCTTTATAACAAGTGCGCATCCAGCTAGCGAAACCTTCAATCTGCGTTGTCTCAGGACTTTGCCTAGCGGTTATTGCCGCTCCTAGGTTAGGTGCATAAACCATTTCTAACAGCTTAGCAGTGGCGCTTGTTTCTGAGCTGAGTTCTTTGTTGAAAGAATCACTGCTTAACGGTCTACAATGCCATGGAGCGCATCTAGAGAGGACTGTAGGAAGAAGCCTGTTCTTCCGATGACTAATTAGAATAATATAGGTATTAGGAAGAGGCTCCTCTATAAGCTTAAGCAGCTTGTTAGATGCCACAGGCTTAATTTGTTCTGGCATCCACAGTAACAGAACTCGGTTTTTGCCTTCAGCAGCAGTTAAACTGAGCTTGTGCTGGAGGTTTTGAATTTCCTTTATTGGAATCTGTAGCTGCTGGTTCTTTGTTGAAATTTGTTGCTGCCAGCTCTCGGGGTCTAAGAAGCGATTGGAAATAAGTGCCGAGCGAAATTCTTTGATATAATCATCAGATGTGCCGGAGGCTCCGCCGCTAACAACAGGAAATGTAAGGGTAAGATCGGGATGCTCAAGCTTATTAACCCTTGTGCACCCTTTACATGTTCCGCAGTCGGTGTTGTTCTCACATAACAAAAGGCGCGCAACCGTAAGACCAAGAGGCAGCCCATCTTCACCTGGTCCTGACGAAATTAAGTTAGCGTGGTGTAGTTTTTTGGTCTCAATAGCATGCTTTAATTGAGAAACAATTGCCGCGTTGTTATATGTTTGGAACATAGATGAAGAGTCTAAAATAGATGGTAAATTGGCGCACCATTTAATATTCAAATTTATATGAAAACCTTTGACTTTTCTGGAAAGAACGTTTTGATTCGCGTTGACTTCAACGTTCCCCAAGACGACCACTCAAATATAACAGACAACACCCGTATTAAAGCTGCTTTACCAACGATATTGGCTGTCCTAAAAGCCGGAGGCACGGCGGTATTAATGAGCCATTTAGGTCGTCCAAACGGTGAACGAAGCGCCAAATGTAGTCTAGGATCGCTTGTTGGAGAGCTTAAATCTCTTACAGGAGCGACTGTTTATTTCGCAGAAGACTGTATTGGAGATGTAGCGAAGGACGTAATAGAAGCGGCGGGTCCAGGTGAAATAGTATTGCTAGAAAACTTAAGGTTTTACAAAGAAGAGACTGATGGTGATCGTGAGTTCGCAGGGGCTCTAGCAGAGCTGGGAGACATATACTTAAACGACGCGTTTGGCACAGCTCATAGAGCGCATGCCTCAACAGCTATTATAGCGGAATACTTTGGTGATGACGACAAGGGTTTTGGTTCTTTAATGGAAGCTGAGGTAAAAAGCATTTCGAAAGCTCTGGGCAGCGACAGAGCAACAACGGTAGCAATTATTGGAGGTGCGAAGGTGAGCTCTAAAATTGGAGTCATAAGCAACATGCTTGCAAAAGTAGGCACAGTAGTTATTGGCGGCGGTATGGGGTTTACGTTTGTTAAAGCGATGGGGGGGCAGATAGGGAATTCTCTCGTGGAGGATGATAAATTAGAATTAGCTAGAGAACTTATTATCAAAGCCAAGGAGAACGGGTGCAACCTCTTGTTACCAGTGGACACTCTAATCACAAAAAACTTTAGCGATACCCCTGCTGAACGCAACTGTCCGATAGGCGAGAT
>CAJJCK010000101.1 GCA_905182675.1 uncultured Cryomorphaceae bacterium
ATATAGGCACGAGTACTGACTTGGTGCGTGTTTTTAAGTCTATCGATGTGGAAGTATTTGCTGCTGCGGATGATTATGCGACTTATATTAACGTCTCTCAGCCTTCACAAGGCATTGTCCAAGAGAAACCGCTATTCACTAATGTAGATGGAGGAATTGGTTTGTTTTCTTCCCGTTCAAAGGGTGTTAAAGACAATGTAAAGCTTAGTTCCTCCTCAATGGATAGCTTATGGCGTGGCGTATTTACCTGCGATATGGGTTGGTTGGATTTTCAAGGTATAGATACCTGTATCTGTGTGGACGGTGAAAAAGTTTGTTTCTAGCGTCGTTTATTCGTAGGACAATCTGTCACTTATAGCATTTCAATTATGATCATTTTGACATGAATTAAAGTGGTGTTCTGCCATTTTGAACATGAATTATTTATAATTCAGCTATGGCACAACCCTTGATTGTAGGGTCTTGTAACAAACAATTGACAACCAAAATAATTAAAGAAAATGGGTAAAATCATAGGTATTGACCTTGGAACCACCAACTCTTGTGTTTCTGTAATGGAAGGAAATGAGCCAGTGGTTATTCCGAACAGTGAAGGGAAGAGAACCACTCCGTCCATCGTTGCTTTTATAGAAGGTGGAGAGCGTAAAGTGGGAGATCCTGCAAAGCGTCAATCCATCACCAATCCAGAAAAGACGGTTTATTCTGTAAAGCGTTTCATGGGAGAGAAATTCTCTAACGTTAAAAAAGAAGCTAAAAGAGTTCCTTATAAAGTTGAAGCTGGCGATAATGACACACCACGTGTGAATATTGATGGCAGACTATATACGCCTCAGGAGATCAGTGCAATCATTCTTCAAAAGATGAAGAAAACTGCAGAAGATTACTTAGGTACGGATGTAACGGAGGCAGTTATTACTGTTCCTGCATATTTTGATGATGCACAGCGTCAAGCAACAAAAGAAGCTGGGGAAATAGCAGGATTAAAAGTACGTCGTATCATTAATGAGCCTACTGCGGCAGCATTGGCTTATGGACTTGATAAGAAAGGTATAGATCAAAAAATCGTAGTTTTTGACTGTGGTGGTGGTACTCATGATGTAAGTGTTTTAGAACTTGGTGATGGTGTATTTGAAGTAAAATCTACGGATGGTGATACACACTTAGGTGGTGACGATTTTGATCAGGTGATCATTGATTGGTTGGCAGAAGAGTTTATGGCAGAGGAGAGTATTGATCTTCGCGATGACAACATGGCGCTTCAACGTTTGAAAGATGCGGCTGAAAAAGCCAAGATTGAGTTGTCTTCAACTACTGCTACTGAAATCAATCTTCCTTATATCACGGCAACAGCATCAGGACCTAAGCACTTAGTGCGTCCATTATCAAGAGCTAAGTTTGAGCAGTTGGCTGCTGAGCTTATTGAGAGAACTATTGCCCCAGCACGTAATGCACTTAAAAGTGCAGGTTACAGTACTTCAGAGATTGACGAAGTCATCTTGGTTGGAGGTACCACGCGTATTCCTGCTATTCAAAACGCGGTTCAAACTTTCTTTGGAAAAGAGCCTTCGAAAGGAGTAAACCCTGATGAGGTAGTTGCAATTGGAGCATCCATTCAAGGTGGTGTACTTGCCGGTGATGTAAAGGATGTACTTCTTCTGGATGTTACGCCTCTTTCATTGGGGATTGAAACTATGGGTGGTGTAATGACTAAATTGATAGAGTCCAACACGACTATACCTACTAAAAAGTCTGAAACGTTTTCTACTGCTGCGGATAATCAACCTTCAGTTGAGATCCATATTCTTCAAGGCGAACGTCCAATGGCCGGAGATAACAAGACTATCGGTAGATTTCATTTAGATGGTATTCCTCCAGCACAGCGAGGTGTTCCTCAAATTGAGGTCACTTTTGATATTGACTCTAACGGTATACTTAATGTTAGTGCTAAAGACAAGAATACTGGTAAGGAGCAGAATATCCGTATTGAAGCTTCTTCAGGTTTATCTCCAGAAGAGATTGACCGTATGAAACAAGAGGCTGAAGCTAATGCTGACGCTGATAAGAAAGTGAAAGAGGATATTGACAAGCTCAATGCAGCTGACAGTATGATCTTCCAAGTAGAAAAGCAAATGAAGGATGTTGAAGGCAAATTGCCGGAAGATAAAAAAGGTCCTATTGATGCTGCTCTTTTGGAGCTTAAAGCGGCCCATGCTGCTAAAAACATCGCAGGTTGTGATGAAGCGCAGGAAAAACTAAATGCGGCCCTTCAAGCGGCCTCAGCGGATATCCAGGCAGCAATGCAGGGAGATCAAGGAGGCGATCAACCAGGGTCCGGTGCTGATGGAGAAGAAGCAGGTGCTGATGATGTAACTGATGTCGACTTTGAGGAAGTAAAGTAAGTCCTGAAACTAATTTATAAGATAGAGCCCTCGCACTCAAAGTGCGGGGGCTTTTTTTTATCTTCGAACTCCACCATTAAAAACTCAACAATTTTATGGATTTAGTTCGCCTCAATGATTTTTTAGCAACTATAGATGGATACATTGGCGGCTCTAGCTGGTTTGTATTTGTTTTATTAGGCTCCGGAGTTTTTTTTACGATTTATTTAAAATTCCCTCAAATAAGATATTTTTCACATGCGATAGCTGTTGTTAAAGGTAAGTTCGATCGCAAAGGAGCAAAGGGTGATACTTCACATTTTCAATCCTTAACGACAGCTTTGTCAGGCACTGTTGGTACCGGGAATATAGCTGGAGTTGCTTTCGCTATTCATCTAGGTGGACCAGCTGCTTTATTTTGGATGCTCGTTACTGCGGCTCTTGGAATGACTACAAAATTTGTTGAGGTAACACTTTCTCACAAATACAGAGAATTCGCTGCAGACGGAACAGTTTCTGGCGGGCCCATGTATTACATGAAGAATAAACTTGGGATGAAATGGATGGCAGGGCTCTTCGCAGTTGCTGCAATTATAAGTTCTTTTGGAACTGGTAACATGCCTCAAGTAAATTCAATTGCGAGCTCTCTGAAGGCAACCTTTGGTATTGAAGAGATCGTAACGGGTGCTGTGCTATCTGTTTTACTCGGTTTAATAATTCTCGGCGGAATCAAGCGCATAGCTGCTGTAACTGAGAAATTAGTGCCTATGATGGCGGTGATTTATGTGGTTGGAGCTCTTTCTGTGATCGTCATGAATTATGAGAATATAATACCCTCATTTATCAGCATTTTTGCAGATGTGTTTAGCGGATCGGCTGCTTCTGGAGGCTTCTTAGGTGCCACCATAGCCTATGCATTTAATAGAGGTGTTAATCGTGGATTGTTCTCTAACGAGGCAGGACAAGGTTCCGCGCCCATTGCACATGCAGCGGCTAAGGCAGAACATCCTGTGAGTGAAGGAATGGTTGCGATTTTGGAGCCGTTTATTGATACTATCGTGATCTGTTCTATCACAGGATTAACCTTGTTAAGTTCAGGTGTCTGGAACGAGAAACATGTCAATGACTTCAGCTTTTCAGATATGGTATTGGTAGAAGGCGAGTTAAACGAGGAAACAGATGGAAGCATGCTTTTTGATTATTTCAACTCTAAAGGAGATATCAATGAATTTTCAGGCGAGGTCGTGGTAACTAATGGGAAACCATCGGGTATTACAGTGTTACATGCTCGATCTATTGCGGAGGAGGTAACCATTTCAAATGGAGGAACACTTTTTACTGGAGTTTTAACTGTTGATAATGGCAGACTGGAAAACCCTTCTGGTTATTCTTTCCGTGGGAAATCATTGGTTCACAGTGCACCATTGACGGCCATCGCGTTTAACAAGGGCTTGTTCGGGAATTACGGTCAGTATATCGTAGCTATTGGTTTATTATTATTTGCCTTTTCCACGGCTATTTCGTGGAGCTACTATGGCGGGCGAAGTGTAACCTATTTGTTTGGTGTTGAATATGTTAAATACTATAGAATACTGTATGTTATCGGTTTCTTTTTAGCCGCTATTATTGATACTACGATCATATGGACCTTCGCTGGAATAGCTATAGCTCTGATGACCATTCCAAACCTTATTGGGATCTTCTTGTTAAGAAAAGACATGAAAAAAAGTATAGCGGAATACAAGATACATCTCGATAAAAACTTCAAAACGCGG
>CAJJCK010000102.1 GCA_905182675.1 uncultured Cryomorphaceae bacterium
CACAAATACGGCTACCGGAACAACGTCATTTAATTTCACTGCGCAGCCAAGCGGCTTATCTAATTATTCTTGGGATTTTGGCGATGGTACAGTTGGAAATGGCTCAAACGTCTCTCATAGCTATGCTAATATCGGAACATTCACCGTAACACTTACCTGTTTAGATTCTTGCAACAGTACGTACACATTTACAGATACGGTTTCTACTTGTGCCGCGTTAAGTGCTAATTTCACTTTTAATATTGGTTCTTCTTCAACTACAGGATTGTTGGTCACATTCTTTGCTTCAGTAAGCGGAACAACAGGTTTGATATGGGATTGGGGTGATGGTACACAGACCACTACACAAGCGAGCAATATATCCCACCAATACCCGACGGTGAGTCTCAATTACATCATAACCTTGAGGGCCTACAACGAATGTGGTGATACTTTAACGGTTACGAAAACCTTGAATGAAATAGGTTTAAACGAATCTGATTTAGAAGGATGTCGTATTTATCCTAATCCTATTACCAGCGATATTCTTCATATAGAATTCACAAGCCCTCAGGAGGGTAGATACCTCTTATACAATGCAACTGGTCAATTAATTCAGAGTCAGGAATTTATTGATCGTAAAACTGTTTACATCAATACTTCGGACATTGCTCCAGGTACCTATCTATTAAACGTAGAAAATCAGCAAGCCGTACTGAGAAAACTCGTGATTAAATTGTAGTACAATTATTTGGAGTCGGTATTGCCGCTTATATAGATAGACCGAAAGAGTGTCTTCAAAGTAGTCTACTTCCTATTGACAAACCTCTAAAATAAAGCTTACGCTGGCTATAGATAGCCTGTATAGGTCCTTGCCGTAACATAAGGCTGCTCAAGCATCAACGTCCTTGCACGACCTGTAAAGCAAGATTTCTTATAAGCTGTTCAAAGAAAATAAAGGATCAGGGTAACGTAAATAGCTACCCTGGTCCTTCTTGATAGCTAGTGATATTGGTTTGGCACTAACATTCTATTTATTAAGCACTCGTTAAAGTAAATTTATTACGCTCCATAGCCATAGCCATAGCCATAGCCATAGCCATAGTTGTAAGCGTATTTATCTAGAAACTTATCGCGTTTAGAGTCATCAATTAATACGTATCCCATTGCTTTGGGATTATATTTTTTCTTATAAGCCATTACATCTTCAACAGACTTTTTCGGGGAGAAATTTTTCCTGAAAACATTAAGAACGAAATCCGTTTTTCCTATAAGTCTCAGAGAATCGACTTTGAGTAATACCGGTGCAGTGTCGAAAATTATGTAATCGTACCTTTCTTTCAAGTAAGTGATTAACTCATCAAACCTTATAGAATCACTTAAATCATTCACTTTAGCCGTGTTTACTCGAGAAAGAAGCACATCAAAATTGTCCTTAGAGGTTTTATACTTCTCATAGGATTGATGGATACTGTTCTTACCGTCAAGAAGGACCTTTTGCAATCCACCTTTTTTATTTTCAACACTTAAGTGCTTGTACAAGTCTGGATTCCATTGATCAAGACCTAATAAAACAACTTTTTTATCAATACTACTTAGAAATTTCGCAAGACTAAAAGCTGTAAATGTCTTCCCCTCATTTTTTATGCATGATGTTATCATGATTACATTACCGCTTTCTGATTCCGGATGTAATATTTTTATATTATGATACACTCTATTTAAAAGTTCCTCTTCCGAAGAACCGCCCTTCAGAGGAGATTTATCCTTTGAGTACTTGAGTAAACCCAGAAATTCAATACTGTCAAGTCTCTCTCTCAAATACTCCAAGTCAACATAAAACGTTCGAATGAAAAACACGCTTAGACTAAATCCTACGGGGAAAATCAATCCTAACATCGAAAAGATAGCCCATGTCGACTTATTTGAGGTTAAAACGAATTGATAGTCAACTTCATTAATTAATTTAATATTCGTTTCTAATGCGGATAGACTGATAGCGGCTTCAACTCTTTTTTGAGAAAGGTAAGAATATAGATTATGCATCAATTCCATGTCTCGCTCCAAATTACCTAATTCAGCTTCTCTTAAAGGAATGGTACCTGCTAATGAACTATTTGTATTCTTGTATTCATTGTATCTGGTAAGTTTCGTTTCCAACTTACTTTGATAAATACGTATACTGTTTAAAATATTCGATCTTAGATCTATTAGCTGCTTCCGCAACTGAACTACAAGTGGATTTTTCTCGGTGGCATCAATCAAATTGTTTTTTTCTAAAATGATCTTATTGAATTCAAAAACCATCTGGTTGATGTTTACATTTTCTATTCCTAAATCATTAGGTAACAAGTCGAAAGATTTTTGCTGCTCCAAATCATATAATAACTTAGTAGAAAGTTCGCTCTGCAGTGAATTAATGAATATTTTTCTTTCAAACTCATCCAGATTTGTCAATAATGCACTTGTTTGACTTACAGGTATATAAACATTATTAGCAACCTTGTAATTAGAAATCACATGATTCGAAGAATCTATTTTTCGACTAAGCTCTAGAATTCTCACATCTATATAATCTATCGCCATTTGGTATATCATTTGCTTTTCAACAATATTATTTTGCTGAATTCCAGTCACTATACCTTTCAAAATATGCGAATTCAACTCTTTGTTGGGTCCAGAGAATGAAATTTCATATGAATTTGATTCATTCAATTGATTGACAGCATAGTTTGATTTTAACTGCAGAACG
>CAJJCK010000103.1 GCA_905182675.1 uncultured Cryomorphaceae bacterium
TATTTAAGCTGAATTTCTGCTTGCATTTATGTTTCCGTATAACGATCGTTCAACTATTTTTTGGTAATTCTTTATATGGCTAGAATCTTGTTCGATTTTCTGCAAAGCGTATTGTTGAGTAACCAGCAGTGGTAAAACAATACTTTCTCTTATCTCAATTGATTTTCGGGATATATATTCTTCCTCCATTAGAATGCTATACTCGGAAATGAGTAATGTCATTTCTTTTGAACATTTGTACTCTTCCAATAGATGGTTATCACAATCTCATAGCATTTTACCAACGCATCATTCTCGCATTTGGTGATTTACCAAGATAAGGATGTTTTATAAAAAAATCCCCGAACGCCATGCGTTCGGGGATTTTCGTAATCTATGTTCTCGTATTCTATTGAATCATCAGAAAGAACTCTTCTAAATTCTCTCCATTCTTCATGAAGTGAACTATCGCAGGAAATTCTTCACCATTGGTCGTACTAAAGATGCCATTGAAGTCAAACACTTGACCGTCGGTATCGCCTTCTAGTGCTTCAAATGAACCGCTAAAGTCTTCTTCTTCAACGTCCATAGTAAGGGTAGCTCGTCCACTTTCCACATCAACCGTTAGAGATGTAGCCATTGCCGGTCCTGAATATATAGGTCCTTCTACTGTTAACTTCTGGTCCTGTATTTCGAAGATTTGATTAGCTAACATTGCAACATTTTCGATCCGCTCAACGTGTGCTTTTGGATCTTCTTCATGTCCGTCACCTAAAATTGGCGCAATCACTAGGCCTACCAAACAAGTTAGTTTAATCAAGATGTTCATTGATGGACCTGATGTATCCTTAAAAGGATCACCTACTGTATCTCCGGTTACCGCAGCTTTATGAGCTTCAGAACCTTTGTAAGTCATTTCACCATCAATCATTACTCCAGCTTCAAATGACTTTTTAGCGTTATCCCATGCACCACCTGCGTTATTTTGGAAAATTGCCCAAAGAACACCAGACACGGTAACACCTGCCATATATCCACCCAACATCTCAGCCGAGTCTTGACTTGAGTAACCGAATAACATCGGCAAGAAAGCAACGACTAAAGGAAATGCTATGGTCATTGCACCAGGCAACATCATTTCTCTTAAAGATGCTTTGGTGGAAATCGCAACACACTTGTCGTACTCTGGCTCTGCCTTGTACTCCATGATGCCTGGAATTTCCTTGAATTGACGTCGTACCTCTTTCACCATCTCCATAGCTGCTTTACCTACTGCATTCATTGCTAACGCAGAGAACACAACTGGCACCATACCACCTACAAATAACATCGCAAGTACTGGAGCTTTGAAAATATTAATACCATCAATCCCTGTAAAGGTTACAAAGGCTGCAAACAAAGCCAAAGCAGTAAGTGCTGCAGAAGCAATAGCAAATCCTTTACCTATAGCAGCTGTTGTGTTCCCTACTGCATCTAAAATATCCGTACGTTCACGAACTTCATCCGGTAAGTCACTCATCTCTGCGATACCTCCTGCGTTATCCGCAATAGGTCCAAAAGCATCTATGGCCAATTGCATTGCTGTAGTTGCCATCATGGCTGATGCGGCAATTGCTACACCATAAAATCCTGCAAACGCATAGGAAGACCATATGGCTGCTGCAAAAAGAAGGATCGGAGCAAAGGTAGAAATCATACCTACGCCTAAGCCTGCAATAATATTTGTTCCGGCACCTGTTGCAGATTTTTGAACAATGTCAAGAATTGGCTTCTTACCTAATCCTGTATAATATTCTGTAAAGTAGGATATCAAAGCGCCTACAACCAATCCGACCATAACCGCACCGAAAATGGCCATTTGAGTCACGTCTTTGTACCCCTCTGGATTACTCGCAGTACCTTCTCCGAAGAAAGTCATGTGAAGCGTCTCAGGCAATAGCATTTTGATTAAAACATAAGAACCAATTGCTGTTAAAACAATAGATATCCAGTTACCCATATTCAATGCGCGCTGAACCTCTGGCTCTTTAGCGCTATTGTCCTTAATGCGAATAAATAAAGTACCGATGATGGAGAATATGATTCCTACCCCAGCAATCATTAGGGGTAGCATTATCGGGCCTAAATTTTCTAAAAAGTCTTTCCCAGCACCATAATTGTAGTGATCGTTAATCACATAGTTACCTAATACCATAGACGCTAGAACCGTAGCAACATAAGAACCAAACAAGTCAGCTCCCATTCCAGCTACGTCACCTACGTTATCACCAACATTATCTGCGATGGTGGCAGGGTTACGTATATCATCTTCTGGAATGCCCGCCTCGACCTTTCCTACAAGATCAGCACCAACATCCGCAGCTTTGGTATAAATACCTCCACCAACACGTGCAAACAAGGCAATAGATTCAGCTCCTAAAGAGAACCCAGCTAAAGCTTCCAAAACGATCGTCATTTGCCCATAGAATTCCGCTTCGCCACCTGTGACAAACCAATTCATGAGAATTATAAAAAGTACACTGAGGCCAAATACAGCCATACCAGCAACACCAAGGCCCATTACAGTACCACCACGGAAAGAAACTTTCAAGGCTTGAGGCAAAGAAGTACGAGCAGCGTGGGTTGTTCTTAGGTTGGTATCCGTTGCGATACGCATTCCAAGATTTCCTGCCACTGCAGAGAAGACCGCACCTATGACAAATGCAACAACTATAAACCAGTGTGTTGAGGGAACTATGGAAGAAACAACTCCCAATAATATTCCTGCAATCACAACAAAAATTGCTAAAATGCGGTATTCTGCATTTAAGAATGCCAAGGCACCCTCTTTAATGTACTTGGCAATTTTTGCCATTTTTTCTGTTCCCTTATCCTGCTTTAGTACCCAATTGCGTAGCACGAACATGTAAATAAGTCCAACGATACCAAACATCGGTACCAAGTAAATGAGATTTTCCATTTTGTCTTAAACTATGGTTTGATTTAATATAATCAGCCCTCCCCACATTCGTGGAAAGGGCTGCAAATATAAGCGATTGAGTTGTTATTGTGCAAAGCCAATAAAAACGACTTGATTATTTAATATACATCACTGATTTTACAGCGTCTAAAACCTGCTCAAGTTGCGGCAACCAGACCTTTAATAAGGTGGGAGCATACGGAGCGGGTGTATCTAAAGTAGTGATACGTTTTATGGGTGCATCTAGATAGTCAAACGCCTCCTGTTGGACCTTGTAGGTGATTTCTGTAGCTATTGAGCCTAATGGCCACGCCTCTTCAAGACAAACCAATCGATTGGTTTTCTTTACACTCTCTATAACCGTTGCATAGTCTATAGGGCGTACCGTGCGTAGATCAATGATCTCACATGAAATACCCTCTTTTGCTAAAATATCAGCAGCTTCAAAAGCGATCTTAATGATCTTACCAAAAGAAACAATAGTTACATCCGTTCCTTTGCGTTTGACATCAGCTACACCAATTGGAAGTAAGTATTCACCCTCCGGGACCTCACCTTTATCTCCATACATCTGCTCACTTTCCATGAAGATCACAGGATCATTATCACGAATAGCACTTTTTAAAAGACCCTTACAATCGTAAGGATTAGAAGGAACAATCACTTTTAATCCAGGACAGTTGGCAAACCAACTTTCGAAAGATTGGCTGTGCGTCGCTCCAAGTTGACCAGCAGAACCCGTAGGACCTCTAAAGACAATAGGAACATTGATTTGGCCACCTGACATCTGCTTCATTTTAGCAGCATTGTTGATGATTTGATCAATAGCCACCATGGAGAAATTGAATGTCATGAACTCAACAATAGGGCGGAGTCCATTCATTGCAGCACCCGTTGAGATGCCTGCAAAACCAAGCTCAGCTATGGGCGTATCTATCACACGCTTCGCTCCAAACTCGTCTAACATTCCCTTTGAAGCCTTGTAGGCTCCATTGTATTCAGCAACTTCTTCTCCCATCAAAAAGATGGTTTCGTCGCGTCTCATTTCTTCACTCATGGCCTCGCAAACGGCCTCTCTAAACTGTATCGTTTTCATAGTAAAAGATGTGTCAGGACGGCAAATATAACATGCATTGTGGAGGTACGCTCATTTTAATAGGTAGAGAAGTTAATTTCCTCATATTTCTTATCAATCACTCAAAGAACACAGATAGTCACCACAAAGTTTTCATTGATTATGAAGTCGTATTGTTGAATTAGTAATTCTTAGATTTTTAGAACGATTTAGCTTGGAAATATTATGCGTGCATAGTAAATTAGTAGCAGATTAAAACTTTGATAACATGAATACCCTCGTTTGTATTAGTCATGTACCAGATACTACGGCAAAAATCAACTTTACCAGTGATGGCCGTAGTTTAGATGCCGCAGGTATCCAATTTGTCATTAATCCTTATGATGAGTTTGGTCTCACCAAAGCATTGCATTTAAAAGAATCACTAGGCGGGACAATCACCGTATTGAACGTTGGTGGTCCTGAAACAGAACCCACCTTGCGCAAGGCATTAGCTATAGGTGCTGATCAAGCAGTAAGAATAGATGCCATCCCCTCGGACGCAATCACAGTAGCCCAAAACATTAAGAACCACATCTCGGCAAATTCTTACGATCTCATCATCTGTGGACAAGAAAGTATCGATTATAACGGACAGCAAGTGCCCGCAATGATCGCAGCTTTACTACAATTGCCATTCACAAATGCTTGTGTTGGATTAGATCTCAGCGGCTCTGAGGCAACAACGAAAGCAGAAATTGACGGCGGCCACGCAATCTTTAAAGCCAATTTACCTTTGGTCATTGGGGGTAAGAAGGGTTTAGTCGAAGAAAAAGACCTTCGTATTCCAAACATGAGAGGCATTATGTCCGCCCGCTCCAAACCATTGAAAATAGAGGTGGCTATTGAAGGGACCCCTGCCACTAGGTCGGTTTCATTCGACAAACCAGCGGTGAAAACTGCGGTGAGAATGATTGACCCGGAGAATGTGGAGGAATTGATCCGATTGTTACACGAAGAGGCGAAAGCCATTTAACTCTTAATTAGCTATGTCAATATTTGTTTATGTAGAGGACTGGAATGGCGCATATAAAAAATCCTCTTTTGAGGCGGTTTCCTATGCTAAAATTTGGGCCAATTCTTTAAATACTACAGTTACCGCACTCACGAGTTCCGCAGCTTCCAATCCATCAGTTTTGGGAGATTATGGTGCGGATAACGTACTCAGGTTTGAAATCGAAAAAACAGGTTTCGGTCTAGCACAACAGCTTCGAGCTCTCATTGAAAATGCTTCAGGCGTGGTGATTTCCGGGACAAATTTCGGAAAATCTGTTGCTCCTGCTTTTTCAGCACTCAGTTCCGGTGCATTAAGTAGTAATACCACTTCAACCCCAATAAGCACCTCTCCATTAACGGTTAAGCGAGGTGCATTTTCTTCGAAGGGCATAGAGACGATTGAACTGTCGGGCGAAATGCCAATTATTTGCTTCGTTCCGAACAGTATTGGTGTACAAGAATTCCCTACCTCATGTAACGTCACTGAAACACAAGCCGAGGGTCATGATCTTTTAAGTATCGAAGAAATAACCATTGCCTCCGGTAAAATTGCGCTTCCAGAAGCAGACGTAGTAGTCAGTGCTGGACGTGGTTTAAAGGGACCTGAGCATTGGGGGATGATAGAAGAGTTGGCAGACGTATTAGGTGCCGCAACAGCTTGTTCAAAACCAGTCAGTGATATTGGATGGCGTCCGCATAACGAACACGTAGGACAAACCGGTATTCAAGTCAACCCTAATCTGTATATTGCCATTGGAATTTCTGGCGCCATACAGCACCTTGCTGGGGTAAGCGCATCGAAAACAATTGTTGTCGTAAACACAGATCCTGAAGCACCATTCTTCAAAGCTGCAGACTACGGAATTGTTGGTGATGCCTTTCAGGTTGTCCCTAAATTAGTGGACACCTTGCGCGCCTTCAAGGCTGATCAATAATGCATGAAATAGAAATCACTGTAAAAGGTTTATCATACAGTCAAGGTAAGTCAGGAGCTTATGCACTTATCCTCGCCGAAAAGGAAGGGCAAGGTCGTAAGCTTCCCGTTGTAATAGGCGGTGCAGAAGCCCAAAGCATAGCAGTCGCGATGGAGAAGTCAGTGGCACCACCACGTCCGATGACTCATGACACTTGGCATAATATGCTCAATGAATTGAAGGTCACAGTTACTAAAGTGGTTATACACCGCTTAGTAAACGGAGTCTTTTTTGCATCTATTTATAGTCTAACAGAGGACGGAGTCGAGATGATTTTTGACTCGAGACCTTCAGATGCCGTTGCCTTAGCAGTCCGTATTCCATGCCCTATATTCGCTACAAATGATATTCTAGAACAAGCAGGCATAAATGACCAAGAGGAAAAATCTGCCGACATTGACGATCCGATGATGACTGATGACGATGAGTCATTGTCTCAGGAAAGCCCTACAATAGAAGATTTAGAAAGCGACTTGAATAAAGCCGTAGAAGACGAAGACTACGAACGCGCAGCTCAACTAAGAGATAAGATAGATAAACTCACATGATAATCCTACGCACTTTATTGGGTATCGCCGTTTTAACGGTAATACTATGGCTTTTCAGTTCAAACAAAAAAGCCATTAATTGGTGGACTGTACTCAAAGGCTTGGGACTTCAATTTCTTTTAGCGGTGGCTGTACTTAAAGTTCCTGGGTTTTCCTGGGCGTTTGACAAGTTTAGTATTGCTGCTGTAACCGTTTTAGATTTTACCCGAGAGGGTTCAGAATTTTTGTTTGGTGGACTCGTTACTAATACAGAAAGTTACGGATACCTATTTGCTTTTCAAGTGCTGCCTACCATCGTGTTTTTCTCAGCATTAACCTCACTACTCTATTACTTTGGCATTCTTCAAAAAGTGGTAAAAGTGATGGCTTGGGTCATGCGCAAAACATTGAATCTCTCTGGAGCCGAATCGCTGGCTGCCGCTGGAAATATATTTATAGGTCAAACTGAAGCACCATTGCTGGTCAAGCCTTACATCGAAAAGATGACTCGATCAGAGCTTTTATGTTTAATGAGTGGTGGCATGGCAACCATCGCTGGTGGTGTTCTAGCAGCATATATTGGCTATTTAGGCGGCGCTAACGAAGCTGATAAAATAGAGTTTGCCAAACACCTCATTATAGCATCTGTACTGAGCGCGCCAGCCGCTATAATTAGCGCGAAAATTTTACTTCCTGAGACTGAGAAAGTAAAAGATGTAGCTGAAATCAGTAAACAATCTATGGGTGCAAATGCCCTCGACGCTATTTCTAATGGAACCACACAAGGAGTTAAGCTAGCTGTAAATGTAGGCGCAATGTTACTCGTATTTGTGGCACTTGTTTATGGTGCTAATTATATGATGATAAACACCTTGGGTGAATGGACAGGTCTAAATGCTTGGACGGCTAATGTCACTAATGGTCAATTTGATTCCTTCTCTTTACAATTCATATTAGGATCGATACTGAGTCCTTTTGCATGGTTATTAGGGGTGCCATCCGCAGACATCATGCTTGTAGGCCAGTTGCTAGGAGAGAAAACCATACTTAATGAGTTTTATGCGTATGTGAGTCTAACCGAGATGCGAAACGAGGGTCTATTTGAGTCAAAGCGTTCCGTAATACTCGCTACTTATATGCTTTGCGGCTTTGCTAATATTTCTAGTATCGGAATACAAATTGGAGGAATTGGAGTTCTTGCACCTTCCAGAAGAAAGGAATTAAGCGAACTTGGTGTTAAAGCATTAATTGCAGGTACCATGGCCTCTCTTTACACTGCCGGGATAATTGGACTATTACTATAAGACATGTCGTTAATAGAGAAGGTTATTTTAGGTGTAGATCCAGGTACCGTCGTAATGGGCTATAGTATCGTTCATATCATTAAAGGCGAGGTCAAGCCAATAACCTTAGACGTCCTGAAGTTCAATCCCAAGCTTGATCATTACACCCGATTAGCGTCCATCTTTAACGAGCTTAGTAAAGTTGTAGAGCTCTACAAACCTGATGAAATGGCACTCGAAGCGCCATTTTTCGGTAAGAACGTACAGTCCATGTTAAAGTTAGGACGGGCTCAAGGCGTGTGCATGGCAACAGCATTATCTAAGCAAATACCCGTATTTGAGTACAGCCCAAGACTCATAAAACAAAGTATTGTAGGCAACGGAAATGCCAGTAAGGAACAAGTCAGTAGTATGCTGCAGGCCATGTATCCCGGCGTTGAACATAAATATCTAGATGCTTCTGATGCATTAGCTGTGGCCATTTGTCACCACCATCAGAACTCAGGTATCCCTTCTCCAAAACATGGAACCGGAAAAAAAACCAGCTCTAAAGGGAAAAGCGCAGGATGGTCAACGTTTATTCAACAGAATCCAGAGCGTCTGAAATAGTCGAAGCCAATTCCAACATCTCAGCTTGAGTAAAACTTAGATACCCATTGGTAAAGCTCAATTCACTTTCAGCATTTATAGGAACCAAATGAATATGGGCATGGGGAACTTCCATTCCTAAAACCATAGAACCTATACGCTTGCATGGTACAGATAACTTCAAGGCTTTAGCCACTCGTTGAGAGAAACTCATCAAGCTATCATACGCCTCCTTGGGAAGTTCATACAACTCGTCCACCTCCATTTTAGGGACACACAGTAGATGACCTCTCTGTAATGGACGAATATCTAGAAAAGCTATGTTTGCGCGGTCCTCACCAACTTTATAGCAGGGAATTTCGCCATTAATGATTTTCGTAAAAACACTCGACATGATCGTTGGCTTTAGGCAGTAGCGATTTCTAGAATCTCAAAACTCATCACACCTCTTGGAACTTCGATCTCTGCGATCTCTCCTATCTTCTTTCCTAGAAGACCCTTGCCAATAGGACTACTTACGGATATTTTATTCTGCTTAATGTCGGCCTCTTTTTCAGCGACTAAACTGTACGTCATAATAGCACCATTAGTCGAGTTTTTGATTTTGACTTTGGTAAGAACACCAACTTTAGTAAGATCAATGTTCTCCTCGTTAAGAACGCGGGCATTAGCTAAGGCATCTTCAAGTTTAGAAATCTTCATCTCAAGCATACCCTGTGCCTCCTTAGCAGCATCATATTCTGCATTTTCACTCAAATCCCCTTTATCACGGGCTTCCCCGATCTGGTTTGAGATCGACGAGCGCTCTGTAGACTTCATGTAGTCTAACTCTTCGCGGAGCCTTTTCAAGCCCTCTGCTGTATAGTAATTTATTAGTGACATAAGATTAGGTATTGACAACAAAAGAGGCCCAAAGGGCCTCTTTTGTTGTTCAAAGGTATATTATTTCTCTATTACAAATTGATTCTTGCACCTATACTATGAATTCCGCCAAATGCAGAGGTGGTCCCTCTATATGCATAGTCAATGGCAAAGCTACCATCCTCGCCCGTAGGAACGTTAAAGCTAAATCCGCCACAAATTCCGGAAATCGCAGAAGTTGTAGTGCCATCTGTTCTATTATCGAATGCCTTGTAACCTACGCGCACCTCAAATAGTTTTTTTAAACTGTATTGAAGCCCTGCGTGATAAGTATCCTTTTCAAATGCATTAGAAGTGAAGTTTAATGCACCAGTAACTTTACCATTCTCCAATTCCCAATCATAAGAACCACCAATACTCAAAGAAGTAGGCAGCTCAAAGATCGCAGAGCGACTTTCGAATGTTTGTGAATAAGCTACACCTTGAGTAGGCACTGGCAGTGTAACACCAAACCCATCACCTTCATACGTTATCCCTGGTCCGACATTACGTAAGGTAATACCAAACTTAAAGCGGTCATCAACACCTGTACGGTACTGAACACCTGCATCGAAACAAACACCGCTGGTACTTAGGTTAGAAATGGTACTGCTGTATAATTTCACGTTGGCACCACCATAGATGTTTTCCGTAAACTTCTGAGCATAGCCCAGATTGATAATCAAACTTTGTGGACTGATCGTTGCTCCTGTACCTTCTGGTTGATTTTCTGTAGTTACTTCCCATTGACCATAGTCAAAGGCAGAAAGACCTAAACTCAAAACCCCGACGTCACTTACACGCTGAATTAGAGTTGCAGAATTCATAGCAATACCTGCACCAACAAGCCATTGCGTATTATTGAAGGTGACCTGAGAGTTTCCGTCGAAAGCAGCAATGCCTGCAATGTTTACAAACGATGCATCCATACCGGAAGCACCTGCAACATTAACTGATCCCCAACCGGCAGAACGAGCAAAAGGGTTAATCAGTAATTCCGATGCTCCTGCAGAACCTGCGCGCTGCGGATTTCCTGCAAATGCAGATCCTATAAGTGCAACAGAAAAGAGCGTAGTGATATATAATTTTAATTTCATCTTATTTCTTCGCTTAGAATGAGTTCAAATCCACTGGGCGTAAAGCACCGAACCACTTCACAATTTTTTCACCTAAATCACCCGCGTCAATATGGATGATATAAACACCAGATGCGATCGGGACATTATAAGCATTCTTTAAATCCCATTCTAGATAAGTCATACTGTTGTCTTTTCTGTACTGACGAATTAATGTTCCGCTTGGAGTGAAAATACTTATCGTACAAATCTCTGGGAGGTTAGTGATCTTCACAATGTTATCTAACTGTGAGGTTTCATAGGAGCTAAATCCATAATAAGGATTAGGAACTACTCGTATCGTTTCAAGCTTAGAACTACCTACGGAGTCTACATAAGTCTTGGTGGCGATATTACTTGTATTGAAAAGGAATTCTGGCTTGCCTTCGTTCGAAGCACTGGCCAATTCTCTTTTCTGATAAGGAGTATTCATACGAATCCTGATACGTGTTTCTGTCGGAAGCTCCGTATACGGATCAAACTCCATCCCTCGTCGTAGGGTAGGCATACCAACCCAACGACAAGCTCTCCAGAAATTTGCACGGGCAATATTTCCCAATCCTCCGGTTTTAACCAAATCCTCCATGATGTCTGTTAAAGGCCAATCGGCAATTGCACCACCTTTGTATTCAAGGTCCTCAAGAGTCCCACCGATGCGGTCTTCATCTGCAAAAACATAAATGTAGTGCTGGCCGCCAAAGACATAACCACCATTCACATTGTTCCCTGGTGGTAAGAATTCACGATCCGTTGGATTCCACAACATATCATTTCCATTCTCACCTGGCAACCACGAATTTTCACCAAAAGCCATGTTTAGTCTCTTTCCAGACTCTACATCTATGGCGTAACCCGGGAAGTAGGACCATCCAGGGGCTAAGTTTGGCGCACGCTTTAACTCACCGTTGGCAAGAGTCCAAGAGGTATCCTGGCGCTGTGTCAATTTTTTATCACCATGCTCACTTAAGCCCGGTTCTTCAGCCAATTCAAATACAGGAACCCGAGTCCAATTATTTTTATCGGCAGTAAACACGATATCTACTGAATGTAAATCAGCGGCATCGTTCAAGTTTCTCCCGATGGTAACTGCTGGGCCCATCCCATAATTATCAAAGCCATCTACCACCAGACGATTGTTACCTGAGGCATACATATATGGACCCCACGTTCCCTCTACTATATTTTCAAAATAACCTTTAGAATCCCCACTTTGATCCGAGTACAATGTTGCGGGTGGTTCCGTAGGGTTATTATTTGTTCCTGCCAAAATCCAATTATACGGAGAGTAGCTTTTATCATCGGCGATTCCAGACCACCATTCCTTAGAAGGGTCATCATAAATGATTTCAGACGTAATGATACCGTTGTTATAAGTCCCATCATCATCTCCACCTGGTGCTTCTGGCTGCTGTATGGCAACCGATAAACCAAGAGCAGGAATGATTTGCTCGTTGTAAAAAGAAATCGTGGTATCCGATTCAGCTATGACCTGTCCATCACCATCTACAATTTGCCAATTAGCATTACTATTTGACTCATCGAAAGAAAGTGTGTACTGTCCATCTTTAACTTCCAACGGATCAATCACCTTTATGGCAACTGGTCCAAGACCACCCATATATGTGGGTTGGCCGGTTGAGTAACCAGTTAAAATTCTCGCGACTTCCTCCGGTTGCAACTCTAGCTCACCAGCACCGTTTCCAATACCATCTAAACGAGTAATTTCAGGACCGTCACCATATTGAGCAACTTGGATAGTCCCTCCTTTTTCAGAGTCGATCTCATGTGGAATCGCCGTGTATGTTTTAATGTTTCTACGTCCAGCTAAGAATGGGATTTTTTGACCACCAGAAGCAATGGTTGGATCAAACTCTTCAAACTGGTTTTGTCCGTAGGCAATTACCGTAAAGTGATATTCTTTATGATTAATCAAGTCACGATTACCTATCGCGAATTGATCTTCTTCAATAAGAAAGGAACTGAACACACCCTCGTTATTTGAAGTCAATGTCATGTCTTGAGGAACCAGCGCATTTAAATCTGGATCAACCTCCCAATTAATCAGCTGGGTTAAACCATTCTTAATATCACACTGCGCAACCATTCTACTTTGTGTTGGATCATAAATATCGGCAATACTAACATCCTTGTTAGACAACTGATAAATTTGGAAACCTTCGAACTTATAATCAAAGTAGTTTGGGTTCACATTTAAAATGGAATCGCGATCGTCTGCACTCACTGTAATTAGTGGATCGCGTTCACTGTAGGAGAATCCTTCGTTATTACTTCCAGGACCATAGGTCAACTTCAAAATAATCTGACGATTGAGTTCCTGCATGTTTACATCTGGAGCGTCAGGACCATTAAGAACCTGGAAACAGTTATCAAACAGCTTTTGAGCCTTGTCATCCGCAATAATTACTTTCTCAACTGATGCGAATAAATCATTATTAATAAGATCACGTTCCCAAACGACACCCGTGGTTACAAAATTCAATGCACCAGGTGCTAAAGAGAAAGGACCTGCACTATGCAGACCACGCTTATCTTGCTGGTTGGCAGGAGACTCCCACCAGTCTACTGGCGCATATGGAGGATAAGCACCCGTAGTATCATATGACATACCTGGATATGCAAAACGAGTAGATGTTCCAGCACCCGACGCAACGAAACCATCACCATTACCTTGATCACCAGGACCTGAAGGTGTTTCAATGATCAATTCAGAGCCATTTTTCCATAAAGCCCGCATGTAATTATAGAAATGAGTAGCGTTATCTGGATTCCCTGAAATAGGAGATGCCGTGTTATTGTAATACATAAACTGACTCATGATAATACGCTCGTTCACACCCGTAGCAGGATCTTCAGCAACACAAAGACCAGTTTCCGGGTCTTTCACGCCATCCACACATCCGTCGCGGTCATTATCTAGACCGTCGAAGTAATCTGCAAAGGGTCCTTGGAAGAAATCAAAACCAACTGCTGGAGGATTCAGACCATATCCCAATGGACCTTCATCCTCGGTATCTGAATTGTAACAATATCCTAAACCACGCGCAATATCACAACCAATGATATCATCAGTATAATTCCCTAAATCTGGATCAAACCATGTAGAGAAGTACGTGTTTGTTAAACGGAAGGTGGAACGATTAATAATGCGGTAATTATTGAACGTCATGTTGTTCACCTCATCATTCGTAGAGAACGCAAATGCCTGAGCACGGATTTCGAAACCTAATGCGCCTGCCTGAGATTCTGTATGAACGTTTCCACGGTCATTATAAACCCACCAGATTGTTTGATCACCATAAAGAACATCCGTCTCTTTATCACGACAATCAAATTCCTTGTCAATATCATACGCAGGATAATCTACCAAGTAGTCATAATAACCATCCCCATCGCGATCAATAAAAGGGGCCAATTGGTAAGGAAGTTCACCATCCACACCATTTCCTGGCCATTCTTTGATGCTCTGTGGGATTTGGCTTTCGTATCCTGGGAAAAGTTCCACATCATTACAGTTTGGATCTGCCAAACATTCTAACCAACCCTTGTGAATATCAACTTCCTCGCGGTATATGATCCAATGCGTATCATACTTATCACAAATTTCCTTATTGGTGGAAGCGGTACCATCAGTGGTTAAAGGTCCTGGCCAATAATCATTACCGGCTTGACGATACGTCATGGCAGCCAATTTTAATTGGTTTCCCTCATCTACCCCACCAAGCCATAGCGAACCTGCGAACATAGAGTGTTTATTGGAACCCTTTGGCACCTCGTAACGGGCAGTATTCAAATCCCACCACATGTCACCGCCACCTAAAATAGTAGCACGAACGTTATTAATACTTAAATCACTCTGCGCTTTAGATGGTTGACAAAGCTCCTCGACAGTTTTCATTGAACCTGAAGAAGATGCTGAGCCATTAGTTTTTCCCGCCGACTGCACTTCACGTGCAGATAATGGCAGTGCTAAAGCTGTAGATAGTAAAAGGAGATATACTCTTTTCATATGCTTTTTTTCGAATGCTTCTTAATTATAAACCTAAACGAACACCTAACCTAACGCGACGTGGTAAGCTGTACAAACCTGGATTTGCTAAGCTAATGTTGTACAAGTCTGCGAATGATTGTGCGTTAGTTTGAAATTGAATTGCGTTTTGACCTTGTGGTGAACTCAAGTATCCATCATCGTCTGGTGATCCTGTGTAAGAATACGCACCCAGGATATTTTGAGTGTTAAATGCATTCAATATTTGAACATACAGTTCAACATTACTGAAGGCGCCTTCCTTAAAGTTCCAAACTTTGTTAGCTGTAGCATCCACACGGAAGCTCCATGGCAGTCTTGAACCATTAATATTCCCGGTAATTGGTGTTTGAGTACCCGTCAGTCCATAGGCAATTGAACGACGTGTATAAGGTGTACCTGAATTACCATTAAGGACAATGTTTACTCCTGAATTCTCAAGAACCCTCTGGCCAAACCAAACAGGTCCGTTGTAAGCAGGTCCTCCTCCGTAACGGTAATCCATATTCATTACAACTTGGTGTCGAGAATCATAACTCAATGGAAGGATATAACGTAAGTTCGGCTGGCCTGAACGTGCAATATTTGCTCCGGAATTTGCACCAGATCCAGTACCATCC
>CAJJCK010000104.1 GCA_905182675.1 uncultured Cryomorphaceae bacterium
AGGATCTTATAACGACTACGTAAACATAGATAGTCTCATGACATTTGTAGGAAGTCAGTTCATGAAAGAGCCATTGAAGGACTCTATATATTGGCTTCCAAACGGATGTCAGATTGATGTTAATGGAATAGCTCAAGGTTATACGGTAGACAGAATAGCCGACTTTTTAACCCATAGAGGTGTTGTTAATTATTTAGTAGAGGTAGGAGGAGAGGTCATTTGTTCGGGCGCAAAAAATTCTGGAGATGCATGGCGAATAGGTATAGATATGCCCACGGAAGACCGAGAAAAAGGTATGTTCCAGACGATAGTTACGTTGGACTCCATGGCGCTTGCAACAAGTGGAAACTATAGAAAGTATTGGGTGAATGACAAAGGACAGAAAGTCGTTCATTCGATCAATCCAAAAACAGGTTATCCTGTGGTGAGTAATTTATTGAGTTCGAGTATTATTGCTCCAACTGCGGTATTAGCGGATGCCTTAGGTACGGCATGTATGATTATGGGAGTAGAAAGAGCTGCTGGTTTTATTGAATCTTTGCCTCATGTGGAGGGCTACTTCATTGTAAGTAATAAACTAGGGAATATTGAAGTGGTCACTACCTCAGGCTGGGAACCTTATGAATTTAAGTAATTCTTAAGCTGGTTTTTCTTCACACGCGTTAGGGTCTTTTCCACAAAATGAACAAGCTTCACCATCCTTATTAAGGAAAGGACTTTGAGACGCACAAGTACCTGCGAATTCTCCATCTTTTTTAGCCCAAATTTTTATTGCGATTCCCGCAACACCAAGACCTAATAAAACAATGCTGATTCCAATGAGCTTAAGTGCTACCATGATGGGATGATTTTAAGAGATGTAAACTTACAATTTAATGAGCAAAAAACGTGCCTCAGTCAATTGTCTGTTATTCTAAAACATAACTATAATTCAGTCATTCTGTAGCGTACCTTTACCAAACCATTTTAACTATAAATCACAGAAAGTATGAAGATTACGGTTGTAGGTGCCGGTAACGTAGGTGCCACAGTTGCAGAAAACATGGTTCGTCGCGAATTGGCAGAAGAAATTGTTTTACTCGACATCAAAGAAGGTTTTGCGGAAGGTAAAGCCATGGACATGAATCAAACTGCTACATTAAACGGTTTCGATTCAAAAGTTGTTGGATCTACAAATGATTATTCCAAAACGGCTGGCTCAACAGTTGCGGTGATCACCTCAGGCATTCCTCGTAAGCCAGGAATGACTCGTGAAGAATTGATAGGTACGAATGCCAGGATTGTTCAAATGGTGACGGAGAGTTTGATCAAGCACAGTCCAGACATTATTATTGTGGTTATTTCTAACCCAATGGATACCATGACTTACTTGACGAATAAGACTTCTGGTCTACTTAAAAATCGCATTATAGGTATGGGAGGTATTCTTGATTCAGCAAGATTCAAATACCGTTTGTCGGAGCAATTGAATTGTTCTCCTAATGACCTTCAAGCTCAGGTGATTGGCGGTCATGGCGATACTACCATGATTCCATTAATTAATCATGCTACGTATAATAGCATTCCAGTAACCCAGTTCTTGAGTCAGGATCAACAGGATCACGTGGTTTCCGAAACTATGGTTGGTGGTAAGACATTGACAGGCTTGATTGGCACTTCCGCATGGTATGCACCCGGTGCGGCCGGTGCAGAGCTCGTGGAATCTATTGTACGCGATCAGAAAAAAATGTTCCCTTGTTCAGTTTTACTTAACGGTGAATATGGCCAGGATGATATCTGTATAGGTGTCCCAGTGATTATCGGTAAAAACGGTTGGGAGAGCATTGTCGAGTTCAACCTGAGTGCTGAGGAAAAGGACCTGTTTGAAGCGTCTGCAGTCGCAGTACGTAAAATGAACGCAGCTCTAGACGAGAATCTATAAAATCAATTGTTGATTAATAAAAACGATCCCCCTGGACTAAGCAAACGCCTAATCTAGGGGGATTTTAGTTTAAAATTTTGTCGGAGGAAAGAATCGCGCAATATCCTTTACCAAAAATAGTAAATCTGTTTCTTGCGATGCGCCGGTATACAAATTCTCGAATTGGCCGTGGAATAGCTTTTAGTCCGATGAGCCATTTAAAATTAGGTAATCCGTTGCAGATTTCTAGGATAGCATCACTACTTGATAGCCATTCATTAGGCGTTTGAAGTATTACTGAGTCTGTGTTAGAGAACCGATCAGGTAAATGAGTTGTTGCCCAATCACTCTGAAGAGAAGCAAATAGAAAGCGATTGTCAGTATCGTGTTTATCTATCCATTGTACAGCTTTATTACAAAGGGTACAAGGGCCATCAAATAGAATCACCATGTGTAGTTGGTTGGTCATTTTATTGAATGATCAGTTTATGGACGGAAACTTGTGCGTTAGAAGAATCTTTGACTACTACTATATACAGTCCGGGTGCCAGAGCTATTTGATTTCGCTCGTTCAATACAAGATCTCCCACTTTCTTACCAAGCACGGTGTATAAAGCTGCTGAAGCCTTACTTGCATCCTGATGGGCGATAAAGACCTCCGTTGTTGCAGGGTTTGGATATACCACAGGATTTATCTTTATACTGGGAGCCTCTGTTATGTTTATATCATTAAATAATGTACCCTCAAAATAATGCAGTCCGCCACTCATGTTCCCTACAATGACATCCAGGTATCCATCCGCATTTAAGTCAGCCACGGCGGGATGGAGGCGCTTCCCTGAACTTTTAAAATGGGTGTCAATATCACGTAGCGTGGGTATCAGGTTGAACCTTACGTTTGGTCGTTTATTGCTCTTGTTTTTATACGGCATTTCACAACCGTCTTTGGTAATTCCATTCCAGGCCGACACATCTCCGTAGAGCACAGAGGAAAAAGGAGTAAGTCCATAAATAA
>CAJJCK010000105.1 GCA_905182675.1 uncultured Cryomorphaceae bacterium
TTCTTGGATACCCACTACATATAGCTTTTCAGCCTTGCTATGCCTGTCGTATAATTCCCAAGCGAGTCGCTGGATCTTATGCTGTATCTCCTGGGCATTCAGGATTTGTGTAGTCTTTGTGCTCATGGTATGAATTTACGCCTTTAGAACCAGTTCAACAACGTTTTCTATGTGGTGGGTTTGCGGGAACATGTCCACCGCAGTACTCTGCTTTACGTCATACTTTTCACTAAACAACCCAAGATCTCTTGCCTGGGTGGCAGAATTACAGCTTACGTATATCATACGTGGAACCTCAAGGTCTAATAATAATTTGACCACATCTCCATGCATACCATCGCGTGGTGGATCAGTAATGAGTACGTCAGGTTTGCCATGCTTTTTAACGAAAGCCTCTGTAAATACATGCTTCATATCACCAGCATAGAAAGTTGCGTTCTCTATCCCATTGTTTTTAGCATTCAGTTTAGCGTCTTCTATGGCTTCAGGGATTAATTCTATCCCTACTACCTCACGTGCTTTTTCCGCCATAAATAGCGCAATAGTTCCCGTTCCGGTATATAAATCAAAAACCAATTCTTCCGGCTGAATATTAGCCATGTCTAGAGCAACCTTGTAAAGCTCATAGGCTTGATCAGGATTGGTCTGGTAGAAACTCTTTGGGCCAATTTTAAACCGCAATTCACCTTCACCACTATACTTGGGCATAGCCTCTTCTATGAAGTCCTGTCCTGTGTAAGCGATAATGTCTTGGTCGTAAATGGTGTCATTCTGTTTTGTGTTGATCACATATTGCAGCGAAGTGATCTCTGGGAATTTTTCTGCCATTGCATCGAGAAGGGCAACGCGCTCGTTCTCTAATTCTGTCTTAAACTGAATCACAACAAGTACTTCACCTGTGCTAGAGACCCTAATAAGCATAGTACGTAGCCATCCTTCTTGACTGCGCGCATGAAAGAAAGGAAGGTCATGCTCAATAGCCCAGTCCCTCACAAAATTTCGAATCGCATTACTAGGTTCCGGTTGCAAATGACATTCGTCTATATCTAGCACCTTATCCCAGAAACCAGGAATGTGGAATCCTGCACCACGACGTTCTGTGAACTGGACTTCGCTTTCAAGTTCAGCCTGGGTCAACCATTTGTTATCCGTAAAACTGAATTCCAGTTTATTGCGGTATAGATACTGCTTTTTACTGCCTATAATAGGGTGAAAGGTTTCAGGAATAACATGGCCGATTTTCTTTAGATTTTCACGGACTTCTTTCTCTTTGTATTCCAACTGCTTGTCGTAAGACAAGTTTTGCCATTTACATCCACCACATACGCCAAAGTAGGCACACTTGTGATCTACCCGATCAGGACTGTATTCGTGAATATTAACTACTTTTCCTTCTAGAAATGATCTGCGTTTTTTAGTGACTTGTATATCCACAACATCACCAGGTACACCGCCAGTAACAAAGACCACGCGCTCGTTATGTCGCCCTACAGCTTTCCCTTTGTTACCTATATCTGTAAGCGTTACCTGTTCAAGGTTTGGAATACGTTTTGTTTTTCTTGCCATGAGGCAAAAGTACATTTAATAATTGTGCAAACACTACTTCAAATCACCACAATCTATAGTTGTAAATCAACAAGGGCGGCCCATGGGCCGCCCTTGTAATTACATGCGAGTTTCGCTATGCGAGTATTATTTAATCACTACTGGTTCAGCGTGTGTAGTTCCGTCTTTGCTCACTACAAGCAAGTAGGTTCCAGCTGCCAAATGTCCAGTGGAAATTTCAAGAGTTTCTCCAGAAGAGAAGCTCCCTTGGTAAGCATCAACTTCTTGACCCAACATGCTGATCAGTTTTGCCTGAGCAACACCTTCAAACTCACCTTCAACAAAAATGCGGTCTGTAGCAGGGTTAGGGTAAATCTTCAAAGTAGCGGCCAATTCATTTTCAATGGTTCCTATCGCATAGGTAGCATCTACACTCTGTAACACTTCTTTAGTCGTTAGATCTTGAATCCAAAGAATAACACCCAAGTTGCTAAAGCTTTCAACAGTATGGTTCGTAGAGAGATTCACAGGACTTGAAGCATTAGCCGGAAGAATATAACTTCCGTTAAACGTATAACTTAATGTTTGAGAAACAGATGAATTAGCAACTAAAGCAGAAATAGACTGCCCAGTTGAGCTAGGCATCATTTTCTTTACGACGTGAATAAATTCAGTCTCACCATTCGTTCCTACGTTTGCATAATCTACCTTAGAGTAGACAGCTGCAAAAAGTGCAAGGTTATTCGAGCTCACATCTGCTAGTGGAGTGATATTTACGCTAGTTTCTATAGTTTTAGAGAATTGGCTAAAGGTTGCAGTCATCTCTACAAAAGCAGGGTTTGATTGGAATTGGTCAAAAACAGTTTGTGTAACACTGTTACCATTCAGATCCCATCCACCATCTATTTCAACACGAGGTACAGAGTTCACACCGTAATAGGTACGACGATCTCCACCTTCACTATAGTAGTACGGATCACCTGCTCCTGGCCAGCTCATCTGGTACTTGATAGAGTTGGATTCTCC
>CAJJCK010000106.1 GCA_905182675.1 uncultured Cryomorphaceae bacterium
GGCGTTGGCTTTTACCGGTCACTCTTTTGGTGGTTTATTTCAGCTTGTTTGGCACTGCTAAAATCCAGGAATCTATAAGCTATAACTCTTTCCAAAGTCACGATCCTCAAGCTACGTTGTTGGAGAAAAGCATGTCCGTCACTAATATTCAAACGGATGCTAGTAATATGGAACGACTCAATAGATGGGTAAGCGCATTGCGCATGTTTGAGGAACGTCCCATGTTTGGCTTTGGTCCTGGCAGCTATCAGTTCACCTACATTCCCTTTCAAGAAAAAAGTTTGGAAAACAGGTTAACTGTGCGAAATCCGGATTCTCCACCGCCAGGCTCAGGTGGGAGTGCACATTCAGAAATCCTACTTCAACTTAGTGAGAATGGTATAGGGACGGTACTGATATTCTTAGTCATGATCGGACGCTGGGTCTACTTTGGCTTTTTAAGAGGTACTCTTCGTTCTCCACAAACAGCCCTGTTCTTAGCATTGAGTACCTATCTGTTTCATATGCAGTTCAATAATTTTTTGAATCAGCCAGCGTTTGCTTTTCTTTTCTGGGGATGTGCCGCCTATTTTGACCACCAATTAAGACGAAACAACCATGAGTTATTACAGTGAAGTAGGACATTATTACGATAAGGATGCAGTTGATTTCGAACGGCGCTATCATTTGAACCCGGCGCTGCAAAGAATTAGACAGAGCTTTCGCGAACGTGTGAAATCGCATCCACAATCCACGATTTTAGAAGTTGGGTTTGGACCTGGATTTGATTTGGTTCATTTTGCAGAGCAATTTCCAGAACAGCAGTATTATGGTATTGATATATCAGAGGAAATGGTGCGCCTTACTCAAGAGAAAATTGATAACGGTAAGTTCATAAACGCACAAGTTGCTCAGGGGAGTGTAGAGCATTTAAATACCTTGTTTCCGGAGGTTAAGTTTGACATGATCTATGTCTTTTTTGGCGCGTTAAACACGGTGGATGACCTAGACCACGCGATGTCTTGTCTACGCCATGTCCTAAAACCAGGTGGTCGAATGGTACTTACCTTCGTCAATAAATATTACCTCGCAGGTACTTTAATAGAGTTGCTTAAAGGCAAGCCTAAGAATGCCTTTGCTCGTTGGCGTAAAGTTTGGGGAGGATATTCACCGACTAATTATTTAGCCAGCAAGTGCTTTGCACCTGCAAGTATTAGCAAAAAGGTAAAGCTGCCATTGACCTACAGTAGGGGCTACAGTATAATTTATCCAGCATGGTATTACCACAAGCTTCATAAGATTCTTCCTAACGCCCTGTTACAAATGCTTTGGAGCTTTGATGACGCTATTTCCACCACAAAACTTGGCACTTTTGGAGAGTACATGTTGTACGAATTTCAGTCATCTAAGACCTAGCTTTACGAGCGTTCTGTAAGAACTTTAACCGTCTTAGCGATCAGCAGGTCGAGATTACGATCAACAGCCTTATAAGAGTCTTTCCATTCGGAGTGCATGGTGGTTACTGGTGTATTTGAAGTCAGTGCTTCCGCTACAGTCTTCCCGTGTTTTTTGACCAATTCCTTTTCGTCTACTTGCCTGACATCGAGGCCTAAAACATCTCCTATTTTCTCCGCGAATTCTAACTGAGAGATCGGTGCGAAACCAAAAAGGTTATAGCTTTCCCCCTTGTTGCCATGAGTGGATACATGAAGTAATTGACCTGCGCAGTCCTCCACTGATATGATGGACATTTGCTGTCGACCATCACCGTAATAGGGCACAAAGCCAGACGCTAGAGCAGGGCGGTAGAAGAAATATTCAAACCAAGAATCCGATCCCAAAATCCAAGCAGGTCTGGCAGTACGAACATCTAAAATAGTCCCTTTTGCTTCTGCAGTAAACGGACGCTCCGCATATTCATAAGCCCTGGCATAGGCAATGGGCGAAAGATGTTGTTCTTCATCCGCCATGGCAACTGTATTTCCATACATCAACGTTCCGCTGCAGTACACCAGTGTTGGGGGTATGGGTAAGTTCTCAAAAATAGTACGAAGCCTGACGTTAGCTTGATAACCACGTTTTGCGGCCGCTCTTCGGCCGCGATCCGTTTTCCCCGCGAGTCGCGCGCAATGGAATACCGTATCAGGTGGATAATCAACGAATTTTTGTCTCTGGAGTTTCCCTAACGAAGACATGAAAAAATTTGTACGCTGCATAATCCAGGGTAGAATGGTGCGATGCCCTAGTGTGGATATTCTACCGGGAAAAACCCCCTCTTGCCGCTTTTGAATGAGCAGCTTGGTTAGTTGAGCTCCCACATAACCCGTGGAGCCTAATACCCAAATTTCCTTTTGCTGTTGTAATGTTCCCATCTTAACAAAAATACACAGAACCTAAGTAATGAGCTCGCGTGTTTATTGCTTCATGAAGGTGCGCAGAACACTTTGACCATTTTGATCATTTGTTACTGTGCACTGGTAGGTCCCAGGTGCTAAATTCGATATGTTGATGACATTTTCGATATCCTTTAAGGCCTCAGATTGTACTAGTTTCCCAGTAATATCAAAAATCTCAATAGAGGCAATTTCAAAAGGGTGAACTACATGAATGATACCTCTAGATGGGTTAGGATACAGTTCTACAGATGCAGCTTCTAATTCCTCTTTACTCAACGTGCTGCTTTGGTAAACTCGAATGTAATCAACAATCATTGGGCTTTGAGTAAATGATGCTGTTATACTAGATTGAATAGCCACGTTAAACAACAGGTATTGCGGATCATCAAAAGGCCAAGTATTTGCGTCACGTGTAGCGGGCTCATAGGTATAATGAACCACGCTATCTACGCTAAACACCATTTTAGTAGGTGTCCATTCTACAGCATAAGTTTTGAATCCAGTACTGACTCCTGTGATATACTGACTCCCCTTATTTTGGGTACCTCCATAGCTAGATGGAGTGTGCATGGCACTTGAAATATAGTTTTGGTTATCACCCCAATGCTCCATGATGTCAACCTCACCACAAGCGGGCCATCCGGTAGTGCCGAAACCTTTTGTTTGCCAGTAGGCGCCAGTTTCAGTGATATTCTGCCCAAGCATCCACAAGGCAGGCCATGTTCCAATACCAGTGGGTAATTGGGCTCTAATTTCAACACGTCCGTAGGTGAAGGCGAATTTGGAGTTGAGCCTTGCAGAGGTATAATCTTTAGTCACTCCTTGGTCTGTAAAAGTTTCTTTAATTGCTGTCAAGTAAAGCTTACCACTACTCACGCTTGAATTAGTGTCTCTATTTGTGTAATGCTGAACCTCACCGTTAAACCAGCTCTGTCCATTGTTCGGAAGAAGGGTTTGGTGAAACCAATTATTAGTATCTACGCTACCGTTGACATTAAATTCATCCGACCAGACGAGCGTATCAAAAGTTTGTGCGTTAGCATTGAGCGCCAAGAAAAAAGCAAATAGAAAAGCAAACGATCTCATGTATCCATTGGGTTTATAGGGTTCAGTACAATAGTCAATAAAGGTACGGGAATAGCGAGTATGAAACTACTTGACCATAGTCACAAAAGCTCCTTTCCACTAGACAATGGTTGGACAAAATAGGCAGGTAGGCTATTTCGTAAGGTATTGCACTGATACTAGTGTTTTAAAGGCCCTAAGATGCCTGCTTCGATCTTGGTATTTATAAAATTTTGAGAGGGAGTAATGGGGCAAGAGTATCCATCGCTGTACGCGCAATAGGGATTGTAGCATTGGTTAAAGTCTATGATTAGAGTGTCACTGTTACTCTTAACCAGGTCCATAAATCTTCCAGTACCATAAGTAGATATACCCGTGGTTAAATCCTTAAAAGGGAGAAATAGATGGTCTGCATATTCGGGCAATACTTTTAGACGTAGACTCTCATAGACCTCTAATTGATACTCAACCTCGTCAATGGTGAAATGAGCAATACCATAGGTGCGGTATTTCTTGCTTTTACCGGAAGAGGTAGACATATCAAAAGGAGCGGCATCAGGCGTTAATACTAATCGTGCTTCAACGCAATATTTCTCGTGATAAGGATAAAAATCATGATGAATAAAAGCTTTGCGATCCTTGTCGCTTAATGGGCTGTCTGTGGAGTCTCTATATTGACGGTTCAGTTCGTCTCTGAATTTTAACACCTCAATTCTACCGTCGGCAGCAAGGGGGACCAATTCCTGCACAATCTCATTAGGCACCTCAAAACTCAAGCTGTAATGGTCAATTTTATAGCCTTGCAGAGTTTTTATAACGACCCCAGTGCCTCTGCATCTTCCCATATGTTCAGAGTCAAGACGTTCGCTAAACCACAACACCCCAGAGTGGTTGTACCATCGGCGTTCAACGGGTAAAAAAGTCCAGGCATTGCCGCGTTTAAAGTAAGGTGCTGCCCATTTTTTAAATGCTGATACGGTCCAATACTCTCCACCATCTGTACCCTCAAAAACACTTTCGTCAGAGGCAAATGCATCAAAATATGCAGTTGAATCTGCTTGAGCCGCAGCTTTGTGCCATGAGTCGATCACGCTGTTGAGCGCATTCTTTTGTTCTACGTTATTGAGTATTGATTCTTTCAAGACAACTAACTGAAAGTCATTATCATAATCTTCATTACTCTGTGCTTTTGCGTGGAGCCCATGAGCAACTACGAAGGCTAGTAAAATAAGTTTTTTCATGAATTAAATGTTGTCCGAAAATTTACGATTAATTTCGGACCATGATCAGATCTAAGCCGTTCTTTCTGTAGCGCCTATAAACACTTGTATTTCCTCCAACGGTTGCTGCCTTATGTCTCCGCTCCTGCATAACCCAACTGTAGCATTTTTAGTACTCTAGAAGAAGCAGAAATGATGTTTTAGAATTAGGCTGCGCGTAGCTATTTAGTCGCATCTTTGCAAAATGGAACATAAGAGCGGCTTTGTTAACATCATAGGCAACCCTAACGTAGGGAAAAGTACACTGATGAATGCTATGGTAGGTGAGCGATTAAGCATCATCACACCGAAGGCGCAAACCACCCGTCACAGAATTTTCGGGATCTTAAACGAGCCAGAATATCAGATTGTTTTTTCTGATACTCCTGGTGTCATTCAACCTGCGTACAAAATGCAGGAGCACATGATGAAATTTGTATCAGAGGCTTTTGATGATGCTGATGTGTTTCTATACCTGGTTGAACCTGGAGATCGTGCGTTAAAGGATGAAGGATTCTTCCAGAAATTATACACCACGGAGTTACCCGTCTTATTGATCATTAATAAGATTGATACGACTGACCAGGAGAAGCTAGAGGAAGAGGTTGCCTATTGGAAAGAATCGTTACCAAATGCTGAGATTATTCCAATTTCAGCTCTAGAGAAAGCCAATATAGATTACCTACTTCAACGATTGGTAGCGCTCATTCCTTTGAGCCCTCCCTATTTCGATAAAGAGGCCTTGACAGACAAAACAGAACGTTTTTTCGTTAGTGAACTCGTTCGTGAGCAGATACTACTGAATTATAAAAAAGAAATTCCATACAGCGTAGAAGTTGATGTGGAAGAATTCAAAGAAGAAGAAGATATCATCAGAATACGTGCTATTATTTATGTAGCGCGTGATTCGCAAAAGGGTATCCTCATCGGACATAAGGGTTCCATGCTCAAGAGGGTAGGGATTGGAGCTCGTAAACAATTGGAAGCATTCTTCTCAAAGCAAGTCCATTTGGAGACCTTTGTGAAGGTGAAAAAGAATTGGCGCGATAACGACCTTCAGTTGAAGCGCTTCGGATACAAACAATAATAATATGAGCAATATAGTTGCCATCGTGGGACGTCCAAATGTTGGAAAGAGCACTATTTTTAATCGACTCGTTCAACGTCGTGATGCTATTGTAGATAGCGTTGCAGGAGTTACACGTGACCGCCACTATGGAAAGAGCGACTGGAATGGTAAAGAGTTTTCGGTTATTGATACCGGAGGTTACATTACAGGGTCGGATGATATTTTTGAAAGTGAAATTCGCAATCAAGTAGAGCTTGCTTTAGATGAAGCGTCTGTGGTACTTTTTGTGCTGGATCTTCAAGCTGGGCTAACTGATTTTGATAAAATAATTGCGGATCTATTGCGCAAAACTGATAAACCAGTGGTGTACACCGTCAACAAGGTGGATAACGCCATGTTGGAGTTAGAGGCTACCGAATTTTATGGTCTAGGTATTGAGAAATACCATACCATCTCGGCTGTGAGTGGTGCAGGAACCGGCGACTTGTTAGATGAGCTAGCGAGCCATATGGATGAAAATCCAGTGGATGATTTTGAGGGTCTTCCTAAGATGGCGATAGTTGGTCGTCCTAATGCGGGAAAATCTTCTATTGTTAATGCTTTGTTTGATGAGGAGCGCAACATTGTCACTGCCATTCCTGGTACTACAAGAGATACGGTAAACACAAGGTTTAATAAGTTTGGTTTTGACTTTATGTTATTGGATACTGCTGGTCTTCGCAAGAAGGGCAAGGTCCATGAAAACTTGGAGTTTTATTCTAACATGCGT
>CAJJCK010000107.1 GCA_905182675.1 uncultured Cryomorphaceae bacterium
GCTGCAGGACTTGAGTCAGATTATCAATTTATCATTCTCGCAGATCATGGGAATGCCGATTGTATGATCAACCAAGACGGCACGCCAAACACAGCACATACTACTACGGTGGTTCCCTGTTTCTTAGTGGGCAGTAGCACCTCTGAATTCTCTCTAAAAGAAGGGAAGTTAGGTGATATAGCACCTACTCTACTTGCTTTAATGGAAGTTAAACAGCCGTCTGAAATGACTGGGAATAATCTACTGATTTCAAAGTAATGATCAAATATAAGACTACAGAGGAAATTGAATTGATGCGTACAAGTGCACAACTCGTTAGTAAAACTTTGGGGCTACTTGCTCCATACATCGTACCTGGAGCCATTCCATTGGAATTAGATAAAATGGCGGAGACTTTCATCCGTGACCACGGTGGTGAACCAGGTTTCTTGGGGATGTATGGATTTCCAAATAGCCTCTGCATGTCTCCTAACGCGCAAGTAGTACACGGTATTCCTGGAAAAAAAGAACTGCAAAACGGGGACATTCTCTCCGTAGATTGTGGTGTTTTTATGAATGGATACTATGGGGATCACGCCTATACATTCGCTGTCGGAGAAGTATCGAAAGAGACTTCCGAGTTGCTTGAAGTCACTAAAGCATCTCTCTACGCTGGAATTAAAGAAGTGGTTGAAGGAAATAGAATAGGTGATATTGGCGCAGCTATCCAAGAATACACGGAAAGTAGAGGCTACGGTGTGGTCAGAGAACTGGTAGGACATGGCCTTGGAACGAAAATGCATGAAGATCCTCAGGTACCTAATTATGGGAAACGTGGTCGAGGTAAAAAAATTCAAGAAGGACTCGTTATCGCCATAGAGCCAATGATAAACCTAGGTACCCACAGAATAAAGCACCTCCCTGATGGATGGACCATATTAACTGCGGATGGTAAGAACAGTGCACATTTTGAACACGATGTTGCCGTGGTTAACGGCAAACCTGAAATTCTAAGTACCTTCCAATACATTTATGACGCACTAGGTATAGAAGCGGCTGAATACGAAAAAATATGATCGCAAAAATAATGAAATGGGCCCTCGCCTCTGTACCTCGTCCGTTACTAATTAGACTCAGCTACATAGTTCAATGGCTAAGCCCTGTACTTTTTAAAGGTGACCAATTTGTAGATCCCATTGACGGAAGAGGCTACTCCAAATTCTTTCCATACGGCTATGGACAAAATCAACGCCTTAACGCGCTATGCCCAGGAACGAATAGCCTAGAAAGACATCGACTACTATGGTTATACCTGAAGGACTACACAGACTTTTTAACAAAAGAGCAAAAGCTATTACATATAGCACCTGAGCAATGTTTTTATGGTAGATTCAAGAAAATGGGTAACCTAGACTACACTACAGCAGACCTGTTTTCACCACTCGCCGATCTACGATTCGATGTTCAAAACATCCCATTGGAAGACAACTTATATGATACTATCCTATGTAACCATGTTTTAGAGCATGTTGATGATGATCTAAAAGCAATGAGTGAGATGTGTCGTATCCTTAAGCCAGGTGGATTAGCTATTATGCAGGTTCCTCTTGATCCGGACTATGAGTTAACAGACGAAGATATTACCATTACCGATCCTGTAGAACGAGAAAAAAGGTTTAGACAATATGATCATGTCCGTCTTTACGGGCAAGATTACCCTGCCAGATTAAAAGCTGCCGGATTCACTGTAACCACTTTCGACGCTGAACAGGAGCTCCCAGGGGGTTGGTTCGCGAAATACGCTTTACCCAAACGCGAAATGCTCTACATCTGTACTAAATAGCATTTGAAACGAATTTTCAACCATAAAAAAAGCCCGTACTGAAACAGTGCGGGCTTTTTATTTATTGCTAATTTCTTACTTCAACCAAGCAGCAATCATGGTATCCATTTTCTCCTCTTGCTCTGCAGCTAGAAGTGGATCAACAAGAATACGTCCGCTATGCTCGTCAATCATGATTTTCTTGCGTTGTGCGAGCTCCATTTGACGTTGTGGAGGAATTACAAAGAATGATCCTGCCGATGCGCCACGCTCTACAGAAACAACTGCAAGCTTGTTTTTTGTAGCCGAACGAATTCGGTCATACGCTTTAACAAGACGATCTTCTATGGATTCCTTGTACTCTACACTTTTAGCGAGAAGCATTTCTTCTTCTTTAGCTGTTTCAGACATGATGCTGTCTAATTCTGCTACTTTATGAGTAAGGTGCGTTTTGCGCTCTTCCAATCGCTCAACACTTGAAGTATTACCTTCTCTTTTCGAGTCAATACGCGCGCCAAACTCACGAATACGCTTTTCAGCCAATTGAATTTCTAATTCTTGGTACTCAATTTCTTTTGCAATCGCCTCAAATTCGCGATTGTTACGGACTTGCTCTTGATCCTTGACATACTTCGCCATTTTCTCTTGGCAATCCTTAATCATTTGGTGCTTTTCCTTGATATCTACCTCTAGATCAGACACTTCATGGTTGACTTTATCCATTCTGGCTTCTAAACCAGCGACCTCGCTTATTAGATCTTCAACTTCCAATGGAAGTTCACCACGCATTGCGCGAATTTCGTCTACACGACGATCGATAATTTGAAGATCATAAAGCGCTCTTAACTTATCTTCTACGCTTAACTCTTTTGCCTTCTTAGCCATACTAATAGTACTGTATAGGATTTGTGTTGACCTCTGTTTTGAGAACGGCAAATTTAGGGAATTTTTTCGACAGTCTCTCTGTGATCAAATCGATTGTAAAGCGCTCACTCTCATAATGTCCAATATCTAAGATACAGATTGAATTATCAGCATCAAAGTAGTCATGATACTTAAAATCCGAAGTAATTAATACATCGGCATTAGCCCGTTTCGCTGCATCTAGCAAAAAGCTGCCTGAACCGCCACAAACTGCAACGGTCTTGACGAGATCTTTGATAGGCTTTGTATATTTTATGGTAGCACCAAACTCAGACTTTACTTGGCGTAAGAAAGACATGAAATCCACTGGCTCTTTCAATACACCTAATGCACCAGCACCGTATTCAGGAGTTGTATTAACCAGGTCAATCCAATCATACGCCATCTCTTCATAAGGATGCGACGCCCGAGCTGCAAGTTCAACAGCTTGACAAGCAAAAGAAGGAACCATAAACTCTATTTTAGCCTCCTGTACGTATTCATGTTTCCCAACAGAGCCTATAACAGGAGAAGCACCGCTGATCGGTTTGAACGTTCCTTCTCCAATCGATTTAAAACTACACGCTTCATAGTTACTTATTTTTCCTCCACCAGCGGAATAAACCGCCTTCGCTAATTCCTCTGCTCCTTCCACAGGAACATACACCTGAAATTTCCTCAACATACCTTGTGCTGGACTTAGAACGACATGGCTGGAAATACCTAACACGTCCATAATCTTCCCATTCACTCCCCAAGCAACATTATCAAGGTTGGTGTGAATAGCATATAACGCAACATCATGCTTTATGGCCTTCATAACGACCCGCTCCACATAGTTCGACCCATTGAACTTCTTTAAGCCATTGAATACTATAGGATGGTGAGTCACTACCAAATGAATCCCCTTAGAAATAGCCTCATCAACCACACTTTCAAGACAGTCTAAGGCAACTAGTACGCCATTGGTCTCCCAGTGCGGAGCGCCAACAATCAACCCACTGTTATCATACGACTCTTGAAGCTTGAGCGGAGCCCATGATTCTAAAACCTCGATAATATTTTTTATTTTCATAGGTCTAAGTTAGTTTTTTCAACATAAAAAAACCCCCGAACTTTCGCTCGAGGGTTTCTGTTTCCAAATAAATGGGGCTTACTTACCGCCTTTTTCCATTTGCTCTTTCAAAGCTGACAAAGCATCTAGATCACCCATAGTTGAGCGCTCTACATTTTGGTTAGGTACAGAGACGTTTCCGCCTTTGCTACCACCGCCAGTATTTCCAGCGCTGCGAGCTTTCTTCAATTCAACCTCTTTATAAGTACCAACATGCGATACTACAATACGACGGTTTTCCTTGTTGAACTCAATTACTTTAAAGTCAGCCGTTTCGTCTTTTTCAAGATTAACTCCATCTTCTTTAGTAATGTGACGTGCAGGACAATATGCTTCAATGCCATCGTGTTCAGCGAAAGTTACATCACCACCTTTATCCCCAGAATTAACCATTGTACCTGAGTGGGTAGTACCTACTCCGAATACAGTTGCGTAGTTATCCCATGGATTAACACTTATTTGCTTGTGTCCTAAACTTAGACGACGATTATCAGCGTCAATATCCAAGACAACAACATCTAGCTTCGCACCTATCGTAGTAAATTCTGAAGGATGCTTGATTTTCTTAGTCCAGCTCAAGTCAGAGATATGGATCAAACCATCAATCCCTTCTTCAAGCTCCAAGAATATACCGAAGTTCGTGAAATTACGTACCGTACCAGTATGCTGTGAAGCTTGCGGGTACTTCGAAGTAATATCAGTCCATGGATCAGTAGTCAATTGCTTGATACCTAAGCTCATCTTACGATCTTCACGATCTAAAGTCAATACTTCGGCTTCAACAATTTCACCTACTTTCATGAAATCACCAGCACTGCGTAAGTGAGCAGACCAGCTCATTTCACTAACGTGGATCAAACCTTCAACTCCTGGCAATACTTCTATAAATGCGCCGTAATCCGCTAGAACCACAACTTTACCTTTGATCTTATTACCAACACTCAATTCTGCATCTAGTGCATCCCAAGGGTGCTTCTCAAGTTGTTTAAGACCCAACTGAATACGCGTCTTACCTTCATCAAAATCAAGAATTACAACATTGATTTTTTGATCCAGCTCAACAATTTCAGACGGATGATTAATACGACTCCAGCTCAAGTCTGTAATGTGTACTAATCCATCTACGCCACCAAGATCAATGAATACACCGTAAGAAGTGATGTTCTTAACGATACCTTCAAGAACTTGACCTTTTTCAAGTTTGGAGATGATTTCTTTTTTCTGCTCTTCAAGATCAGCTTCAATAAGCGCCTTGTGCGAGACCACAACATTTTTGAATTCGTGGTTGATTTTAACCACCTTGAATTCCATGGTTTTGTCAACATACTGATCGTAATCGCGGATTGGCTTCACATCTATTTGCGAACCTGGCAAGAATGCCTCTAGTCCGAAAACATCTACGATCATACCACCCTTAGTACGAGCCTTAACATAACCCTTAACAATCTCATCGTTGTCATGCGCTTCGTTAACACGATCCCATGCTTTGATCGAGCGTGCCTTTCTATGCGAAAGAACCAACTGACCAAACTTATCTTCTTGACGATCAACCAGTACTTCAACGGTATCTCCAACTGCAAGTTCAGGGTTGTAGCGGAACTCATTTAAGCTCACTACACCTTCACTCTTAGAGTTAATATCGATGATTACTTCACGTTCCGTCTTAACGGTTACTTTACCTTCAACAACTTGATGCTCCACAGAAGAACCAAGAGTGCTTTCATAAGCAGCCATTAACTCTATACGCTCTTCATTCATTTCTGTTGCACTAACTTCTACGTCAGCCCAATTGAACTCTTCTGCGATGATTTCTTCCACTGTAGCTACTTCAGCGACAGTTTCTTCTTCAGCAACTACTTCTGGAGTAGCTTCTTCAACAACAGTTACTTCTTCTTTTGGAGCTTCTTCTACTGCAGTTTCTTCAACAACAGTTTCTTCGACAACAGTTTCTTCGACTTTTGGAGTTTCCTGAACAGGAATATCCTTCTTCACCTCTTCTTGAGGTGCTTGATTCTCTTCTGACATGAGAGATTTAATTGTATCCCAGGTACTTGTATGCAACTATCACTTTCCCTTGAGAGTGGTTTTATATTTAAAAGACCCCTATGTATGCATACTACGTGTCCATAAGGGGGTGCAAATATATACTATAAATAGCTAGAAATCTAAATGTTAACCAACAAAAAACCCTGACTCAAATCAATGAATCAGGGTCTGTAATCAATTGGCTTTTTACTACTTGTCAAATTGTTTTTTTAACAATTCCGTAGTGGTTGAACCAGGACGTTCTAATGGCATACCCATAGCACGATCCCAAATTAAATTAGTCAACGTACCAAGTGAACGAGCAACACCAAAAAGTACCGTATAGAATTCATATTCTACTAAACCATAATGCGTTAACAGTTGACCACTGTGGGCATCAACGTTGGGCCATGGATTCTTAACCTTTCCGGTTGCAGCAAGGATATCAGGAACAACCTCATAAATCATACTTACGATCTTGAATAGCTCACTGTTCGGCATTTTAGCCAATGCAAATTCTCGTTGTGCCGTATAGCGCGGATCAGTTTTTCGTAGAACAGCATGTCCAAAGCCAGGTATAACTTTACCCGCCTCAAGTGTTTTTTTACAATAGTTAGCGATTTGGTCTTTAGTCGGCAATCCGCCGCCAAGTTCCTGACGCATGCTATTGATCCATCTAATCACTTCCTGATTCGCTAAGCCGTGTAATGGGCCTGCTAAACCATTCATACCAGCGGAGAAACTAAGGTAAGCATCGCTTAACGTAGACCCCACTAAATGAACTGCATGGGCACTTACGTTACCACCTTCGTG
>CAJJCK010000108.1 GCA_905182675.1 uncultured Cryomorphaceae bacterium
CTAATGTTAATAGGAAAACAAGTCCTTTTGTAACATTAAACTTCTTTTTTAGCTTAGGAAGGTTTTTGGTGAGTGTTAATTCTGAGTTGAGTTTGACTTTTTTTGAAGACCATATTCCTATAACCCCTTCTTTTTTCAATTGACTAGCTTGATGAAGTAAACCATGATCATATCTACTTAATAAATAACCAAGTCTATGGTCGGGTAACCAAAAAGTTAAAAGGGTTAAAAGAAAGTATCTTAATGGTAATAATAGACTGATAAGTAATAACACTATTCCCGCACCTACCGCTAGTAATCTAATTACCTTTAAATCTGGTAGGTACAAATAATTATAACCTACAATTATTAAAACAATAATCGTTGATAAAAACAACCATAAAATACTGTAATACAGTGATTTACGTAAAAATAAAGCTTTTGCAAACTCTTTTATATGTTTGTTTTCTTTCATTTATTCTTTCCAGCTGTGCGGAGCTAATCCCACTTGAAACAAACCTACCTAATTATAAAATGCATGGAGAGGGTAAAATAAAAAATCCGGTGGTCCTGTTTTTTAGAGATCCGGCAGTTCTTGCTAATGACTCCATAGCTAAATATTTAACCAAGACCTATTATGTAATTAATATTGAAAAGGTTTATAAAAATACTTTACTCGTGCTTAATGAAGACCACCCAAAACTAAGGGGTGTGGAGGGATTGGAAATCCATAAGCAACTATCGAAGAAGTTTGTTATTCATAATATAGCAGCCTCTGGAATGGAGGCTGCCGTAATAATAACATGGTTTACAAGTTTACCTTTTAAAAAAGCATTGTTATATCCTTATTATCAAGGTTCCTTAATAGATCATTTAAAAAAAGCAATAGGGACGGGATCTGAATACCTTATAGCTTATAAACCTATGTTAACCTCGGTTGAGTTTTATTCTATACTTAAGACAGACCCACTACCTTCAGGCCGATTAGGAATTTATTCTTACCGTTTTATAGAGGCACTATGGATTTTAGAACCTAGTTTATTATTAACTCCATATGAGGGTGTTGTTGAAACATATATAGTTCATTAACAGCATGCAATTTTATCTACACGACGTTTATGCCTTCCTCCTTCAAATTCTGTATTAAAAAATGCATTGATTATTACTTTAACCTCTTCTGTTGTTAGAAATCTCGCTGGTATAGCAATTACATTAGCGTTATTATGTTGGCGTGCTAAAGAAGCTATCTCTGGTAACCAACATAAAGCGCCTCTTACTTTTTGATATTTATTTACCGTCATATTAATTCCATTACCAGAACCACATATAACAATACCTGAATCAACCTCTCCATTAGAAACAGCTTCAGCCACTTTATGACCATAATCAGGATAATCCACACTATCACTTGTAAAAGGCCCTTTATCTAAAATAATTAACCCTTCGTTTGATAATAATTCTACGATCATTTTTTTTAAATCAATCCCTGCGTGATCACATCCAATAGCTATTTTCATCCTTATCATATTTAAATGCAAGTTCGTAATACATGTTAACAACCATGGTTATAAAAGTGAATAACCTATTAACATAAAATAGAAACTTACCCTTGTTTAATTCAATGTTTTTTCCAATTCATAAAAAAAATAACATACCTATTATGAATAACTAAAACTTTTAAATAATCGGTACACATATAAAGTTCCGTTGTACACGGCTATTTGTAAATATATTATAAAGAAACATTTGTTTACAACCCTATTAACAGTGTTTATTTAATTTTGTAAAACCTTATTAATTAGTAGTATAGTGTTCATAGTGACTGTTTATAAAGTATTAAATATGTTTATATTTTATAATTATTACCAAAGTTACCACGGTTACTAACACCCTATTATTATTACTATATTTCTTTTAAATGAATACTTATATATATAAAGGAGACTGGCAAATTGTTAATACTACAGAGATTTATGGTAATCCCTGGATTTCTTTAACCCATCACTCTGTTATAACTCCGGGTGGAAGTGAAGGTATTTACGGCGAAGTAAATTTTAAGAATATAGCTATCGGTATCATTCCGCTTGATGATCAAGGTTATACTTGGCGTGTTGGACAATTTAGATTTCCAATCAATCAATACAGTTGGGAAATACCCGAGGGTGGAGGATTACTTAAAGATGATCCTCTATCCAGTGCTCAAAGAGAATTAAAAGAAGAGGTGGGTTATACTGCTCAGGTGTGGGAGTTGTTTTTAGAGATGGATTTAAGTAATAGCGTTACAAATGAGCATGCTCACGTCTATTTTGCGGAAGGTTTAACCTTTTTTGGTACAGATCATGATGATACAGAAAATATCACGTTAGAACGCTTGCATTTTAGTGAATTACATCATCAAGTACTTCAAGGCGAAATAAGAGATGCTATTTCGGTTGCCGCGGTCTTAAAATTAGGACTACTGAAACCATATTTATTAAATAAATAAAAACTCTTTAAATCTATCCATTACAACAGCTACTGCTTTTTGATTTGGATGAGTTCCATTATCTTCAGAGAAAGAATAATCTCTTAGTTCATCTGTAATTATCTCATAACTAGGAAAATAGAATGAATTTTTTCTAAGGGTTAATAATTTTTCTATAGCTAATCTTAATATAGACTTACCTAAAAAATTATCTATTAAACCAATTTTAGTGTAGCGTACTGGACTCACGGTAAAAATAATATTCCAATGCTCAGGTATTTTATTAATTACTTTTTTCCAAGCTTCTATTATTTCTTCTTGTGTGAGTATTCTGCGGATAAAAAAATCTCCTGGAAGCTTATGACAGTTATTTACAATACGCCCATTTCTTTCCCAAGCATGTGCTGTTCCAAAAGAGAATACCAATGTTACATTCTGTTGAGAGGTATTTAGAAAAGAACTAAATAATTGTCTTTGCTTATTAATTTTAGAGAATAGTAATTCCTTAGAATTTGCTTGGAATTTATTACCCGCTGCTAAATGATGCACAGAAGAGCTATACAACTCTATAGGCTCTAAAGAATATTGATCATCTAATAACCAATTTAACTGTTCTGAGATACTCACGGGATTAAAACTTGTCCCTAAAGGGTTAAACTTATAAGGAATATTCCAAGAAGATAAAGAGTCCTCTAGGTGACTTATAAAACAACTACCTAATCCTAAACATAAAAAAGGGGAGACCAGACAAGGTCCGGCTCCCACTTTTACTTTTGTAATCATTATTGTATTAAATATTAAATTCAATACCCTGTGCTAAGGGTAAATCAATACCATAATTAATAGTATTCGTTTGTCTTCTCATATAAGCTTTCCAAGCGTCAGAACCACTTTCTCTTCCGCCACCAGTTTCTTTCTCTCCTCCAAATGCGCCACCAATTTCAGCGCCAGAAGTACCAATATTAACATTAGCAATCCCACAATCAGAACCTCGTTCACTTAAAAATAAATTAGCCTCCCTAAGGTCACTAGTCATTATAGCACTAGATAAACCCTGCTTCACACCGTTTTGGATAGTTATAGCATCTTCTACAGATCCTGAATACTTCAGTAAGTATAGAATAGGAGCAAACGTTTCTCTTTGAACACTTTCATAATTATTATCTGCCTCAATAATACAAGGCTGGACATAATAACCATGATCGTAAATCCCACCAGATAAAACTTCACCGCCACATAAAACAGTTCCACCCTCTTTTTGAACAGAGTCAATAGTATGAAGGAAATTATTTATAGAATCTTGATCAATTAAAGGTCCTACATGGTTGTTAACATCTAATGGGTTACCAATTTTTAATTGGCTATACCCCTGGATTAAAGCGTTCTTAACTTTATCATAAACACTATCGTGTATGATCAACCTTCTTGTTGATGTACAACGCTGACCACAAGTACCAACAGCACCGAATATAGCACCAGTAATTGTAATTTTAAGATCACAGCTAGGTGTAATAATTATAGCGTTATTACCACCTAACTCAAGTATAGATTTTCCAAATCTTTCAGCAACCTTAGCACCTACAATACGACCCATTCGTGTGGATCCTGTTGCGGAAATTAAAGGCATTCTATCATCGGTAGTCATCCACTCACCCACAGTATAATCCCCAGAAACAATAGAGGATATACCTTCAGGTAAATTATTTTCAGCTACGACTTTGTTCCATATGTTTTGACAAGCGACAGCACATAAAGGAGCTTTTTCACTACCCTTCCAAACTACCGTGTTTCCACAAACCAGCGAAAGCGCGAGGTTCCAAGCCCAAACAGCTACAGGAAAATTAAAAGCAGAGATAACACCGACAACTCCTAATGGGTGCCATTGCTCCATCATATTGTGTTCAGAGCGCTCACTTTTAATAGTAAGACCATAAAGTTGGCGAGATAAACCAACAGCAAAATCACATATATCTATCATTTCTTGAACTTCTCCAAGGCCTTCTTGATAACTTTTACCCATCTCTAAAGAAACCAAGGCGCCTAACTGTGCTTTTTCCTCTCTTAGTGCGTTTCCAAATTGACGTACATATTCCCCTCGTTTAGGAGCGGGAGTTTTTCTAAGCTCTTTAAAGGCTAAATCAGCTTTTTTAAGGACTTCATCATACTGAGATTTTGAAGTAACACTAACCTTACCCAACTCTTTCCCGTCTATAGGTGAAAAAGAAGTGATCCATTTATCAGTACCCATCCAAGATGTTCCTGTAGAAGTTCCGGGGTTAGTGGGTTGAAGCTTCAGTGACTGAAGAATTTCTGATGGTGTGAAGTTTGACATGTATCTGTAATTATGATTCTGTATAAAATTAAACATAATGAACCACATCTCTTTTATTTAAAAACTTCAATTCAGGGTTTTTATCGAGAGGACCTAAAGCGTATATTTGTTATTTAGAATTAATACAAATAAGATGAGAACCATTCTCAAAGCACTCCTACTTATTGCAGTATTTCAGTCGTGTGAGCCTGGTCGGTCTGAAAAAAACCAATCGTCTGAAAAAATTAAGATCGTTTGTACCACAAGCATATTAACGGACTGGGTATTAAACATAGCGACCGAGGAAGCAGCGGTCTATTCATTACTTAATAAAGGAATAGACCCTCATGTATATAAGCCGTCAAAAAAAGACCTAGACCTGCTTCGTTCGGCAGATATAATTATTTATCACGGACTTCATCTTGAGGGTAAAATTATCACCGTTTTAGAGAAGATGAAGGGCCCGTTAGTTATAGACGTGTCAAAAAACTTTCCTAAATCAGCAATAATAACAGACCCGAGTTTCCCTGCATCACAAGACCCTCATTATTGGTTTGACGTAGCGTTAGTTAAAAACGCATTAACCACGGTAACAAAAGAGATTTCGGTTAATTATCCTGGTCTTGAGGCAGAAATGAAGGTTAATTTACAAGAGTACCAAGGGGAGATAGATTCAGTTACCATCGAGGTACAAAAAACGATAGACAACATAGATCCCGGTCAACGGATTGTGATAACAACACATGATGCACTCAGTTATTTCGCTCGCGCTTTTGGCCTGACTGTTAATACCCTTCAAGGCGCTTCTACCGTAAGCGAGTATGGGCTTAGAGAAATCACAGATCTTGTTAATTTTATATGTGAGAGAAAGGTTAAAGCAATTTTCTTAGAAAACATAGTAAGCCCACAGGCCATGGAAAGTGTTCAGAGGGGGTGCCAAGAAAAAGGATGGAACGTAGCGCTTGGCCCAGAGCTACTTAGTGATTCCCTGGGTCAAAAAGAAGACCAGGACACATATTTAGAAATGCTCCTGTTTAACGCACGCACGATTGCTTCATATTTAACTAAGTAATAGTTGGAAATACTCTATAAATATTTAACCCTCGCTGACCCAAACGTCAGGTATGTAGTGCTTTCAATCGTGTTGTTAGGAGGGGTAAGTGGTGCTGTAGGCTGCTTTAATTTTTTACAAAAGAAAACACTAGTCGGAGAGACCGTAGCGCACAGTATGCTTCCCGGCGTATTGGTTGCTTTCTTGCTTAGTGGAGTGAAAAACCCTTATATTTTAGTTACTGGTGCCGCTATTAGTGGATGGCTAAGTATTTTACTGGTGGACGCAATCACGAACCACAGCAAAATAAAAAGTGACAGCGCCTTGGCTATTGTTTTGTCAAGTTTTTTTGGGTTTGGCATAGTGTTACTTACGATGATTCAAAGCAGGTACTCTGGAAACCAAAGCGGACTAGATCATTATATTTTTGGAAGCGCAGCAGCGATGTCTCCAGAGGACAGTATTGCGTTTGCTTGGGTATCAATTCTTGTGGTCCTTCTGGTGATCGCTTACTATTTTAATTTAAAGGCCATCATTTTTAATCCCGACTATGCACAAAGCATTGGTATTAATAGTAAAAGAGTAAACGGATTAATCAGTTTTATCACCATTCTTAGTATTTCCGTAGGAATAAAAGCGGTAGGAATTGTTATGATGAGCGCCCTGCTTATTATACCACCAACAGCAGCTCGGTTTTGGACATCAAGGTTAGTGCCCATGCTACTGCTTAGTGGTTTTTTTGGTGCATTTTCTGGATGGATTGGGGCTTTTGTTAGTTATGCAAAAACATCTATGCCCACAGGGCCGTGGACGATAGTAGCGGTCAGTTGCATTGCTTTTGCATCCATGTTGTTTGCGCCCAAAAAAGGAGTGTTACATCAGCGCTGGAGTAAACTACTGTTGAAACGAAGAATTAACGAGGAAAACCTCCTCAAGGCCGCTGTTCAAAACGAGGTTAGGGGAAAAGGGAGGCTTTTTACAAGAGAGTCAATCATGCAACGTCAATTTTTCGAGTTCAAGCGTTGGAAAAGAACAATAAATAGACTGGCTCGCAAAAAACTAGTCCTCAAAGTAAATACAGGACATACATTAAGCGCAAAGGGCCGCAGCTATGGCGCCGAGATAGACAGAAGACACAAGATATGGGAAGTTTATTTGCAGCGGAGAATGCAGATGAGCCTCCACCTTGTCCATGACGAAGCTGAAACCATGGAGCACTTCCTAACACCTGAAATAGAAGATGAAATTTTAAGCGAACTAGGCCTGTGTTCAAGGTTTAACCCCATATTAGAAATTCACGAACTCATCCCAGACACCAACTTAACTTAATGGATGCGTTTTGGATCATACTGACCGGATTTTTAGTGGCCTCCTCAACAGGAATGCTAGGGAATCTACTGTTGCTCAGAAAAATGAGTATGATGGGCGATGCGCTTAGTCACGCGGTATTGCCAGGAATAGTTGTGGCTTACCTCATCAGCGGCTCTCGGGCCTCGCTTCCGCTTTTTTTAGGAGCGATCATTATGGGTGTGCTAACCACTTTTTTAATCCAATTTTTCTCTGCTAAAGGCAAAATGCAATTAGACGCTGCGATGGGAACGGTATTTACGTTTTTATTTGCGGTAGGGGTAATCATGGTAACACGTTTTGCGGGAGAGGCAGACATAGACGCGGACTGTGTACTACATGGTGAGCTAGCGTTTGTTCCTCTGCAGGTTTCTGGTTTTATGGGGCTGGGTGTTCCAGGTCCCGTTTGGACGCTGCTGGTGCTTTTAGCAATAATCCAATTTATTTTTTGGATGGGTTATAAAGGATGGCTCATCACCTCTTTTAATGCAGAATATGCACAAAGCATAGGGGTTAAAACCATGATTTGGCACTATAGCCTTATGGCCGCAACAAGCGTCGCAACGGTGGTTAGTTTTGAAAGTGTAGGTGCTATTTTAGTGATTGCATTTCTCGTAGTTCCCGCAGCAACAGCATACCTACTCACAGATAAGCTTCGTCTCATGCCTGTTTTAATAATGTCTCAAGGCGCACTAAGTGCCGTGGGAGGCTACTTTATATCTGAGGCACTGGAGGCATCTATAAGCGGGTCTATGTCTGTAATGAGCTTTTTTCTGTTTGTTGCCGCTTTTCTTTGGAGCAAAAAAAAGGGCTAAAGTCCCCACCTTAGCCCTCACTCGCTTAACACAAAAACACTTACGATTACTACATCGTTCTCATACAAAAAGCAAATATGATGCCGAAAACGTGTGGCCGCTATATTTTTGTGTTAATAAATTGATGTTTAAACGAATAGCGAAGAGGAAAGCTACCAGGTTGCCTCGGGATGTGTCCTTGCTAGGCTTTGCATTTCCGCAAGTATAAACCCAAGCTCAGAGGTGTGAATACCATATCTACCACCTGTTTGCATCCAGAGCTCAGGGCTAGGAATAACGAGTGTAGCTTCTTTTAACACCTCTCCTGTTTTATGTAGCCAAACCTCTCTAAGTGATTCAAACCTCACAAAAGAATCGTCAAGCATATCGAACATCGGATGTGCCTCAAACAACTCTCCGGACCACATCCAAAGACGGTTGATGCTTTCCTGCATTTTATGATGACTCTCGTCTGTTCCGTCTCCTAAACGAATAACCCATTCAGCACTCCACTGCGCTTGGTAGGAAACTTCCTTTAAAGCCTTCTCAGCAACACCAGCGAGGGTTTTGTTAGAACAACTACGAAGCTTATCAAAGAGATAAAAATTAAAAGTATCAAAGAAGAAGCTTCTTGCAATGGTGTCTCCCCAGTGCCCGTTTGGCTGTTCGAGCAACAGCGCGTTTCTAAACTTCAAGTGATCTCTAAAATAAGCCAAGGTGTCCTCTGTTACCGCACCCCCCTCCATTTTAGCAAGCTCTTGGTATAACAAACGAGCCCTGCCTATATGGTCTAGAGAGGTGTTAATGATTGCGATATCTTGTTCTAAAACAGGGCCCTTGGAACACCATTTACTTAATTGTTGCCCTAACATCAGGGCGTCATCTGCAAGAAAAAAGAAATACTCCTTGAGCGCTTCTTCTGAAGTAAAATCACGTTTTACCCCGTTTAACCAACCTCCTGCCATGGCTTACATGTGTTGAACATCGTCTGGGATGTCATAAAAAGTGGGGTGTCTATATACTTTGTCGTCACTTGGGGTAAACAAGGCTTCTTTTTCATCAGGAGAACTCGCTGTAATCTCTTCTGAAGGAACGACCCAAATACTGATTCCTTCAGAGCGACGAGTGTATACGTCTCTGGCGTTTTTTATAGCCATATTAGAATCAGGAGCGTGCAGGCTGCCTACGTGTTTATGGGAAAGCCCATTCTTGCTTCTTAGGAAAACTTCCCAAAGCTTCCAATTTGTTGTGCTCATGGTGGTTTTTTTAGGTTTATGCGGCGGACGCTTCTTTGTTTTTACGCTTTGCTTGTTTTTCAGCAAATGCGTTGGCGGCTTCTCTCACCCAAGCACCATCCTCATGTGCTTTAACGTGGTGAGCAATGCGTTCTTTATTACACGGGCCATTGCCCTTCACGACCTGATAGAACTCGTCCCAATTAATATCACCAAAGTCATAGTGTCCACGGCTTTCGTTCCAAACCAAGTCTTTGTCTGGAATAGTTAAACCAAGGTATTCGGCTTGAGGAACGGTTTTATCAACAAACTCTTGGCGAAGCGTGTCGTTGCTTTTTCTTTTTATTTTCCAAAGCATGCTTTGCTCAGAATTTGGGCTGTTATCATCAGATGGGCCAAACATCATTAATGAAGGCCACCACCACCTATTCAAACTTTCTTGTGCCATTTCTATTTGCTCAGGTGTTCCTTGGGTCAATTTCATGACAACTTCGTATCCCTGTCGCTGGTGAAAACTCTCCTCTTTACAAATCTTAACCATCGCCCTTGCGTAAGGACCATAGGAAGTACGCGTGAGCATTACTTGGTTTTGAATGGCCGCACCGTCTACAAGCCAACCAATAGTACCCATATCAGCCCAAGAAGGGGTAGGATAATTAAAAATCGAACTGTATTTGGCTTTTCCGCTCTGTAAATCGGCGATCATTTTGTCGCGCGGCTCCCCAAGCGTTTCAGCTGATGAGTAGAGATAAAGACCATGTCCCGCCTCGTCCTGAACCTTTGCTAGAAGGATTAATTTAGCACGCAGGGAAGGAGCTCGAGTGATCCAATTCGCCTCCGGCTGCATTCCAATTATCTCACTATGAGCGTGTTGAGATATTTGACGTATGAGCGTCCTGCGGTATTTTTCGGGCATCCAATTCTTTGGTTCTACCTTTTTTTCGGCGTCCACATAAGATTGGAATTTGTCTTCCAGCGATACATTCGTTCCCATGGTCTGTGTATTTGGTTCGTTACAAAGTTAAAACACAACGCGCTATATGGTGTTATGGTTTAGAAATGAGAACTACCTTTACCATTCAACTTGATATAGATGCTGAAGTTTTTTAAGAAAAACAAAGAAGAAAAGACCTCTTTACTGGCCAATTCCAAAAAGTCAAGCGACACTAAGTTTTACCAGATAAAAGTAAAAGAGGTGCGTCGCGAAATAGAGGATGCGGTGAGTGTTGCCTTTGACATACCAGAGGGTTTAATGTCAACGTTTACTTTTTCGCCCGGCCAGTACGTGACATTAAAAACAAACGTTCAAGGAGAAGAGCTACGACGCTCCTACTCTATTTGCTCCGCACCTCACGAAGGTGAGCTTCGCGTCGCTATAAAACAGATAGAAGGAGGTAAATTTTCTACCTACGCAAACCAAACCCTGAAAGAAGGAGATTCGCTAGAAGCCATGCCTCCAATGGGAAACTTCAAGTGGTCTCAAGGCGCAGAGCCTTCTCACCTTGTAGGCTGGGCAGCAGGATCAGGGATTACCCCAATGATGTCTATCGCAAAAACTGTCCTACAATCAGACGAACACAGTACGTTTACTCTTTTTTATGGGAACAAAAACAGCAACAGCATTATATTTAAAGACGAACTGGAAGACTTGAAAAACTCTTTTGTAGATCGCTTAGAGGTGCACCATATTTTAAGCCGTGAAGACCAGGGTAGTGACGCAACTAATGGCAGAATAAACGGAGATAAGGTAAAGTCGTTTAACCATAAGTTTTTTGACATTAACACCGCTACAGGTCATTACTTGTGTGGGCCCCTAGGCATGATAGAAAGTGTTACAGAAACACTTCAAGAGCTTGGCACAGCAAAGGATAAAATTCATTTTGAGCTATTTAACACGACCTCTTCCTCAAGCGCGAAACAGAAAGAAACAGCGTCATCATCATCTGAGCGGTCTTCCGTTACCGTAGTTTTAGACGGAGAGGAGACACATTTTGAAATGAAAGGCAAGGAGTACCTCTTGGACGCAGCGCTTGACGCTGGTGCGGACGTTCCTTACGCGTGTAAAGGAGCCGTGTGCTGTACTTGTCGCGCGAAGGTTTTAGAAGGCTCAGCGGAGATGGTTATGAACTACGCTCTTGTAGACGAAGAGGTAAAAGAGGGTTATGTATTAACGTGTCAAACACGCGCGACTAGTGAAAAGCTAGTGGTGAGCTTTGACGAGTAAATAAAAAGACCATGACAGACGACAAGCCGGGACCCGCATTTCATGAAAAAAAAGACAAAAACAAAAAGGACTATAACATAGGTGGCGGCGAAAAAATAAGAATGAACAAAGCAAAAAAATACAAGAAGTCCATCAAGAGAGGTCCTAAGAAAAAGAAATAATAAAAAGCCCGGCATCATGTGCCGGGCTTTTTATTATTTACTCCAAACGTTATTACCTAAAGAAACATCAAGCAGCCTGCCTGTTGGGTCTATTTTAACCGCATTTATTTCTTGACCGCCGGTATTAAGCTTTAGCTCATACGTTGGGTGTGTCCAGGCCCACGGGGATTGAACAACGTGACCCGTTACTTTTTTTGCGCCATACATACTGACCAAAGGAATAGTCATGTGTTCTATACGCCCACCAGCATACTCCACTTCAAGATCAATAGGCATAGGAAACTTGCCCAAGCGAGCTAAAGAAATAACCACACCGTTCATCACGGGGGAAACAGAGGTTATGGCGTAATCAACAGATTTTACTTGGTCCACATAATAACTCAAGTACCAATCTAGTTCAAGGTCGGACACGCGCTCCATGATTCTAATAAAATCCTCCGGGGTGGGGTGCTTAAACTGCCATGCGCTCCAATAACGCTTCATTCCCATGTTAAAAGCGAATGGCCCGACGATATATTCTAACTGGTTTAAAAACAAGGAACCAGCACTGTAGCTATTGATGCTATATACCATGTTATAATCAAAGTTATCCGCAGGTGTGCTAAGCGGTTCTCGTAGCCCAGCCGTGTCTATGTAAAGGTAGCTTCGGTATGCTCCTAGGTGAGGGTTGTCTAGCTTACGGTCAAAGAGAACATTCATGCACTCTTCTTCTGCGTAGGTGGTAAAGCCCTCGTCCATCCAGGGATATAAAGCCTCGTTAGTACCAATGACTCCATAGTACCAATTATGTGTTGCTTCATGGACAAATAGACCGGTGAAGCCTTCAAAATCATCACCCCCGCCAAGAATCATGGTACACATAGGATATTCCATGCCGCCATCTCCACCTTGAATAACAGAAAACTGACGATATGGATATTTACCGAAATTAGTGCTCATAAAGTCAAAATAACCCTGTAGATACCCTTCTTGTAGCCTTTTCCAATTCTTCACATTTGCTGTTGCCGGATCATAAAACAAGTGAACTAAAGGGCCGTTTTCAATTTGAAGTTGGTCATGTACAAAGTCTGGATCTGCCGCAAAGGCAAAGTCATGTACGCGGTCTGCTTTAAAACGCCAAACTCGTTTTTTATTTTTTTTCACCCGAACTCTTTCGAATCCCTCGTAGCCAAACCCCGTAGCATCGGCGTTTTGTAAATAACCGGTACCGCCAAGAACATAGTCTCTGTGCGCATGAATAGTGACATCAAAATCTCCCCAAATCCCATAAAACTCACGACCCACGTATTGATCAGGGTGCCACCCGTTTTTATCATACTCTGCTAACTTTGGATACCACTGCGTCATGGTAAACTCTACGCCCTCCTTGTTGCCGTATCCAGATCGTCTAATTTGCTTAGGCACCTGTGAATTCCAGGCCATATTGAAGGTGGTTTGCTCGCCTGGCAGCAAGGGAACAGCAAGCTCCGCCTTAAGCACTGTACCAGAAACACTCCAGTTTAAACCCATGTTATTTTGGCTCAATGAGATAATATTATGGTAGCCTATTTCATCTTTTTCAAGCTTGGAAATACGATCTTTAACACGGCGGTCTGGATCCGTGATGTTTAGGCTTCTCACGTCCATCATGCTTCCTGGTTGAAAAGCATTAAAATAGAGGTGAAAATAGACCTTATGCAGTGTGTCGGGACTGTTGTTGGTATATACTACAGAACTGGTGCCGTCATATTGATGTGCTTCAACATCGAGGTCAATATCCATGCTGTAGCTTACAGACTGTTGCCAGTATTGACCAAAAACTAATGGGCTTGCGCAAAGCGCAAGAAGAAGAAGAATTTTTTTCATAATAGCTTAAGAGATAAAGTGGTTAAGACGTCCGTTTTCTAAAAGGCGCGGTCCTTTATCGGTCATTTGAAGCGTACAGACCTCATTATAAGCGTCGTGCTCAAGGAACAAGTGGTACCCTTTTTCAGCGGCCTCCGTAAAGATACGCTGACGCTCATCTATGGTAAGCAGTGGGCGAGTATCGTATCCCATCACGTAGGGTAATGGTATGTGGCCGGTTGACGGCAACAGATCTGCCATGAAGACCACAGTTTTTCCTTTGTAATCTAAAATAGGACACATCTGTGCATCCGTGTGACCGTTTACTACAAAAGCGTCAAAACCAAGTGTTGTGGTAATGCGATGCGCGTCCTCAGGGGCATCAACAAACCGCAGCTGGCCACTCTCTTCGAGGGGAAGAATGTTTTCCTTTAAGAAGCTTGCTTTTTCTCTAGCGTTAGGCGCTGTCGCCCAATTCCAGTGTCTCTTGTTTGTCCAATAAATGGCGTTTTCAAAGGCGGGCTCATACCCTGTTCTTTCTTTGTTCCAACGTACTGCGCCGCCTACATGGTCGAAATGTAAGTGGGTAAGAAAAACATCAGTAATGTCACTACGATTAAAACCAAGCGCAGCCAACGAAGCGTCCAAGCTGTGGTCGCCATGGAGGTGATAATGACTAAAAAATTTTTCGTGTTGTTTTTCTCCAATGCCGGTGTCTATTAAAATCAAGCGCTCTCCGTTTTCAATCAACAAGGAGCGCATCGCCCAAGTGCAAAGATTTTTCTCGTCAGCAGGATTGGTCCTTTCCCAAAGACCCTTTGGAACAACACCAAACATAGCGCCGCCATCAAGCTTAAAGTTACCGGTATGTATAGGGTATATGGTCATCTGTCTTGGTTTTGGTCCAAGTTACAAAGCGCAGCACTTATTACGAACGCGCAGTTGTTAAAATGAACATATTGGTTAGCTTAACGCTTATAATTGAGAACAACATAAAAAAGCCATGATGCCCAATTTCAATCACCCCCCTATTGCACAGCACCAATCACCCCCATCTATTAAGTGGGACAAGTACCTTATTAACGGCGAGTTAAAGACCTGGAACGGGCCTGTAGAACGTGTTTATAGCCCAATGGGAAAGGTCGATCAAGAAGGCAGGGTTGACCGTGTTTTTTTAGGGGAGGCACCGACGTTAGACGAAAGTGTTGGGCTAGAGGCGCTTGGCGCCGCAAAACAAGCCTATAACAACGGAAGAGGTTTTTGGCCTACCGCTAGCGCTACCCAGCGCATAGAGTGCATGGAGCGTTTTCTTGAACTGATGGCTCTCAAGAGAGAAGAAGTCAGCACCCTTTTGATGTGGGAAATAGCTAAAAACAAAAGCGCATCATACAAAGAGTTTGACAGAACGATTGACTACATCAGAGACACCATAGACGAGTATAAGGAACTACAGCGCCGCGGATCACATATCGCTAGTAAAGGCGGCGTGATCTCCCAGGTACGTCGAGGACCACTAGGTGTCGTTCTTTGTCTAGGGCCCTATAACTATCCGCTGAACGAGACTTTTTGCCTGCTGATACCCTCCGTTCTTATGGGAAACACGATCGTTTTTAAGCCAGCGAAGTATGGGGTGCTTTTACTGACACCTCTAATGGAGGCATTTCAAGAAGCTTTCCCACCGGGCGTACTCAACGTGGTTTTTGGAAGAGGAAGAACCCTTGCGGGACCCATTATGAAAACAGGAGATGTAGACGTCTTGGCTTTAATAGGCAATTCAAAAAGTTCAAACGCACTAGCCTCGCAACATCCAAAACCAAACCGACTAAGACAGGTTTTAGGATTAGAAGCAAAGAACCCGGCCATTGTTTTTGAAGATGCAAATCTAAATAAGGCCATAAAAGAGTGTGTTGCTGGGGCGCTAAGTTTTAATGGCCAGAGATGTACGGCGCTAAAACTAATTTTTGTCCATAAAAACATCTCTGCGGACTTTGTGCGGCGATTCAGTGACGCTGTTGATGAACTAAAGCTAGACCACCCAGAAAACAACAGTGATCTTACACCGCTTCCAGAAGCGAACAAGGCAGAATACATGGACGAATACGTCCTTGACGCTAAGGAGAAAGGAGCAAGCGTCATGAACAAAAGAGCAGGAAAGGTTAACGAAACAGCTTATTTTCCAGCTGTTTTGTTTCCGGTAAACAAGCATATGAGGATTTTTCACGAAGAGCAGTTTGGCCCAGTGGTACCTATTGTTGAATATGACAAACTAGAGGAGGTTATGGATGCTATAGCGGAGTCAGATCATGGTCAACAGTGTAGTGTTTTTAGTGAAAAGGAGTCTACAATATCTTACGCCGTGGACAACCTGGTAAATCAAGTGTGTCGTGTTAACATCAACACGTCCTGTCAACGCGGTCCTGATTATTTACCTTTTACAGGAAGAAAAGACAGCGCTGTGGCAACACTAAGCGTACATGATGCGTTGAGGAGTTTTTCCATTCGCACCGTAGTCGCTGCGGGAACAGACCAAAAAAACCTGGTCCGAGACATTGTTTCGTCAGGCCAAAGCAATTGGATGACGACAGACTACTTGTTGTAAAAAAAGAAACCCCCGCTGCATACATGCAGCGGGGGTTTTACTCTGAGGTTCCGAGCGGATTCGAACCGCTGTACATGGTTTTGCAGACCATTGCCTAGCCACTCGGCCACGGAACCTTAGGGAGGCCAAAAATAGCAGAAAAAATCTGTTCACCACAGAAATATTTCAACTAACGTTCAGCTGTAAAAGTTAGAGCGACTCTTTCTACATCGCCATTAATAGGCGGGTTGAGCTTTGCTACATTCACATATGCCCTTTGAACGGAAGAGTGCTCGTTCATTATCCGGTCTATAATTCGCTGACAAACAACCTCAAGAAGTTTTGCGCGCTTGGCCATCTCTTCTTTTGTAATCTCATAAAGAGCTACATAATCAACGGTATCTTTTAGCTCATCTGTTTGGACAGAAACAGAAAGATTAGCCCAAACACTAATATTAACTTCGTAATGAGAGCCTATAACAGCCTCTTCCTGCATGCAGCCATGGTTAGCATAAAGCCTTATACCATGAACATCTATCTGTTGAAGCGTCGCCATTATTTAAGTGTTTCTATTGCTAAACTGATGCGCGCGAGAACCTCTTCTTTCCCCAACACTTCACATATCGTAAACATGCTTGGGCCCATGCCCTTTCCGGTTACAGCCAGCCTGAACGAAGGGCCAACTTTTCCAAAACCGAGCTCTTTTTCCGTCAAATAACCTTTGAAGCTGGTTTCTATAGAATCAGCGTCGAAGGTGCCGAGTGCACGGAGCCTAATGGCTAGATCAGCCATCATTTGCGGGCTGTCAGCCGTCCACTTTTTCTTCAGCGTTTTTTCATCATAGGTTGTTGGGCGCTCAAACAAGAACAAACCTTCTGATACAAGGTCTTGGGGGAACGTAGCTCGCTCGCTCATCATCATCGCTACCGTGCCCAAGTGTTTTTCGTCACAATCCAGGCCACGCGAATTAAGCTCAGTCTTTAGCGCTCCAGCTAATTTTTCCTCACTCATTCCTCTTAAATAAACCTGGTTGAACCATTTACCTTTTTCAAAGTCAAATTTAGCGCCGCTTTTAGAGACGTTACTCAGGTCAAAAGTGTCGATCAACCCTTGAAGACTGAACACCTCTTGTTCTGTTCCCGGATTCCAACCAAGTAACGCAAGCATGTTTATAAAAGCATCAGGATAGAAGCCAATTTCTCTGTATCCACTTGCCGTCTCTTGAGTTTCCTCATTTTTCCAGTCAATAGGGAATACAGGGAAGCCCAGCCTGTCGCCATCGCGTTTTGACAGCTTTCCTGGCCCGTCGGGCTTCAAAAGCAGAGGTAAGTGGGCAAATATAGGGCGTTCCCATCCAAAGGCTTCGTAGAGCAGCACATGCAAAGGAGCAGAAGGAAGCCATTCTTCGCCGCGTATAACGTGGCTGATTTCCATGAGATGGTCGTCCACAATATTAGCGAGGTGATACGTAGGCATACCATCACCTTTAAACAGGACTTTATCGTCCATGTTGTTTGTGTTTACACTCACCCATCCACGAATGGTGTCTTCAAAGCGAACCTCGTGGTCTCGCGGAAGCTTCATTCTAACGACGTACGGCTCACCAGCGGCTATTTTAGCAGACACCTCGTCCTTGGCAAGGGTCAGCGAATTTTTCATGTTTTCGCGAGTGATGTAGTTGTATTGCCAGTTTGACGCCCCAGCCTCCTTCGCGAGTGCTCGTACCTGCTCGAGCTCTTCGGCGGTGTCAAAGGCGATATAAGCTTTGTCGTTTGCAAGCAAAGTCTCTGCATACTCTCGATACATAGGCTTGCGCTCACTTTGACGGTAAGGGCCGTTTCCGCGGTCTTCCCCACCGATACCCTCGTCAGGAGAAATGCCACACCAGGCCAAGGCTTCAATGATGTATTTTTCTGCTCCTGCAACAAATCTTGTTTGGTCCGTGTCTTCAACGCGAAGCAAGAAGTCTCCACCGTGTTTTTTGGCGAACAAATAATTATACAATGCAGTGCGCACCCCACCAATATGCAGGGGTCCTGTTGGAGATGGCGCAAATCTTACGCGAACTTTTGAGCTCATTTTATTAACCTTAGAATTGTGACAAAGGTACAATCGGCCAAACCATTAGGAAACACTAACTTTGTTTTATAAACACATCATATTATGTACCCAGAAGAAATGATTGCGCCCATGCGCGCAGAGCTCGCTAACAGCGGATATACAGAGACAAAAACGCCAGAAGAAGTAACCGCCGCAATAGAAGCTGAAGGCACAACACTAGTTGTGGTAAATTCAGTTTGTGGGTGTGCAGCAGGGTCTGCTCGTCCCGCTGCAATGGCGCTTGCGAAGTCTGAAGTAAAGCCAGATAGAATGATTACGGTTTTTGCTGGTAACGACCGTGACGCGGTGGACCAAGCAAGAAAGCACATGATGCCGTTCCCTCCCTCGTCCCCTTGTATGGGCTTGTTTAAAAACGGAGAGCTCGTGCACATGGTAGAGCGTCATCACATTGAGGGTCGCACGGCACAAATGATTGCCGGAAACCTTCTTGGGGCTTTTGAAGAGCATTGTAAATAAGCACGCTATGAACAAGAAGTTTGCAGTTATTGGATTAGGTGTTTTTGGCTCGGCTATTGCACGAAAACTTGCCGAACGCGGAGCTGATGTAATGGCTATTGACGAGAACGAAGAGCGGGTTCAGCATCTTGCACAAGAGGTGGCCTTCGCAGTCACGCTTGACGCAACGAACCTTCAGGCACTAGAAGCGCAAAACCTTAGAGACGTTGACGCTGTTGTGGTGAGTATCGGATCAAGTTTCCAAGAAATGCTTTTGTGTGTGTTTCAGCTGCAAGAAATGGGTGTTCCCAGAATCATTGCACGTGCTCAAGGACCTGTTCAGCGAAAAATTCTAGAAAAAATGGGTGTTCAAAATATCCTGAGCCCAGAAATGGAGGTTGCAAATAACGTCGCAGAGCAACTCATTAATCCCGGTGTTTTGATGTGTGTTCAGCTTCCGGACGACTATGAAATCATAGAGGTTGAAGCACCGTCTAAAATAATCGGTCGCTCCCTAGAAGACATCGGCCTTCGCAAGAAATACAACATCAACCTGGTTACGGTTTTACGCAAATCAGAAGAAGACAACACCCACCACATCAACGGTGTCCCAAGCCCAGACAGCTTCATCAACCCGGGAGACATTATTTTGGTTTTCGGTCAAGTAAAAGACATCAACAGGTTTATTGAGATCAACGTATAATGGGCGCAAAGGGCCAAATCATAATCACAGGAGTGAGCTCTGGAATAGGGCTTGCCATCGCAAAATTAGCGCTGGAAACAGGCTTTAGCGTGCAGGGAATAGGAAGAAATGAGCCAAAAGAGCTAACGAGCAACCCGTATTGGTTTTTCACTACAGCGGATTTATCACAAGAAAACGAAGTAGAGGACATTCCGTTTAAACTCGCTGCAGACCCACTGCCAACGGTGCTCATTAACAACGCCGGAACACTCGGAGCAATGGGCCAGGCTAAAACAATTGACTGGAACGACACCAACGAATGCATGACCCTGAACGTAACCGCTCCAATGAGATTGACGGCACGTTTTATGTCGTTATCTCAAGAGTCAAAACAAGTCTTCTTTACAGGTTCAGGCGCCGCGGAATACCCGATTAACGGATGGTCATCCTATTGTGCTTCAAAAGCAGCAATTCACATGTATGCTGAGGTTTTAGCGCAAGAAAACCCCTCAGTACCTATTCATGCGTTTACGCCAGGAAAGGTAGACACTCCCATGCAAGCACAAATACGGGCGGCCTCAAAGGAAGACTTCCCAGGAGTGGAACACTTTAGAGAAGAGTACGCAGATGGATTGCTTGTAAAGCCAGAAGCTGTAGCTAAAGCAGTTTTACATGTAGTACAAAACCCCGGTGAACAACCGGTCGTTTTTCCGACATCACAAATAACAACAGTATAAATGAACAAGATTCTATCCACCATTGCCCTTGCCATTTGTTTTGCTTCGTGCGACACAACGCCTCAGTCTTCAGAAGTTTTTGTTCATCAAGACTTATTGGGAGAATGGACTGTAAGCCAGGTGGCTTACAGCGGAGAAATGCCCAACCCATTGAACCCGTCAGCGCTCATGCAGTTTAGCGGCCTAGGCAGTCAATTGGTAGGCGAGGTAAACATTTATGAAATGCCGGACAGTGGCAACATAGACCTACAATTTGTCGCAAATTTAAACACTATTCAAGTTCCTGTAGAGCTAGCAAGCGCCGGAACATGGAGTCTAACGAACAGTGATAGTGCTTTAGTTTTAGACAATGACAGCGTGAGCTACAGTTTTGTTATGGTGAGCAGTCTTCCTGCCACGCAAGTATGGAGAACGTCCTTCATGCAGGTTCCGGCAGACAGCAGCTACTGGGCAGACATTGACCTTGAACTAATGTTGATTAAATAATAGATAGTCGCTAAAAAATGGCAAGAGTACTCACAGGAATTCAAAGCTCAGGACGTCAGCATCTAGGAAATATTCTAGGCGCTATTCGACCTGCAATTCAAATGAGCAACGACCCTAAAAACGAGGCGTTTTTATTTATAGCAGACCTCCACAGCCTGACCTCCGTGAAAGATGCGGGACTGCGTAAAGAAAACCTGCTAGCTACAGCAGCGGCATGGCTTGCCTGTGGTCTTGATCCTGAAAAAGTAGTGTTTTATGTGCAAAGCGATCTTCCGGAGTGTACAGAATTAACATGGTATTTGAACTGCTTTACGCCGTTTCCTATGCTCGCTAATGCGCATAGCTTTAAGGACAAGAGCGATAACCTTAGCGATGTAAATGCTGGGCTGTTTGATTACCCGGTACTTATGGCCTCTGACATCTTACTTTATGACGCTGAGGTTGTGCCGGTTGGCAAGGACCAGAAGCAACACCTTGAAATCACCCGTGATCTAGCGCTTAGCTTTAATCACCGTTATGGAGACACTTTTGTAGCCCCGGAAGTTAGTATTTCCGAAGAAGTCATGACTGTTCCCGGTACAGATGGGCGTAAAATGAGCAAGAGCTATGGCAATATTATTGACGTGTTCTTGCCAAAGAAGCAGTTGAAAAAACAAGTGATGGGCATTCAAACGGACTCTACGCCTCTTGAAGGAGCTAAGGACCCAGATTCTTGCAATGTTTTTGCGCTTTATAAATTGCTCGCTACAGCATCACAAACAGAGGAAATGTCAAGGCTTTATAGAGCAGGAAACTATGGTTATGGACACGCTAAAACAGCACTCCTAGAGCTTATTCTAGAAGAGTTTAGTGACGCACGTGACAGGTTTGACCACTTCATTGACCACCCAGAAGAGGTTTTCACCGCGCTTCAACAAGGAGCAGATAAAGCGAGGCCTATAGCTAAAGAGACCCTACTTAGAGTAAGAGCTAAGCTTGGCTTTTAGCGCCATGAAAAAATTACTGAGCTACATACATCACTTTTGGTATTATTTGGTTGCGCTAATTTCTATCGTAGTGCTTTTACCCGCGCTTCTATGGACCGCAAGACCAGGAGCTAATTATGCCCATTTTTTTAAACTAGCCAAGGTTTGGTCGTGGTTGTATCTAGTAGGAATGGGTGTTTGGCCTAGACCGGGAAAGTACAAAATGAAGCATCCTGGCCCCATGGTACTAGCAGCAAACCACGGATCAGATCTTGATATTCCCATGACTTTTTTAGCGAGTCCCGTTCCCGTAGTCTTCATGGGAAAGGCTGAGCTTTTGAAACTCCCCTTGTTTGGCTATTTCTTCAAGCAGACCAGCATTGCCGTGGATAGAAGCAGCTACTCAGGCAGAAAGCAAGCGCTTATTGACGCAGGCCAGCGGATAAAGGACGGATATAGTGTTTGTATATTTCCAGAAGGCGGTATCCCGCCTCAAAAGCAGCTACTGGGCTCCTTCAAAGCAGGCGCCTTTAAACTTGCCGTGGACAACAACGTTCCCATAGTACTGATGAGTATTTACCAAAACAAGTTCAGACTAGGCGACTGGGGAGAGCCCTCAAGCTTAGGGCCTGTGGACACAAAGGTGATAGGAGAGTTCTGGCCAAATACGGATGCTGAAAACGCTCTAAAAGAGCTGAGGGACCTCTGCTATATCACCCTTGCTGAGGACTTAAAAAACTGGGGACACACCGGCAATCTTGCCTTACCTTTACGCTCCTAAGGTCACACTATGAGCATCACAAAAGAACAAATCAAACACCTTGCACACCTAAGCCGTCTTGAGCTTAACGATAATGAACTGGACTCTATGCAAGGTGACATGGAAAAGATATTAGAGTTTGTCGCGAAAATCGACGAGCTAGACCTCACAGGTGTTGAGCCGTTAACTCAAATGAGCGGCAGTGTTGATGTGATGAGAACAGATGAAGCGCTCAACATGATCACCAAAGAACAAGCCTTGAAAAACGCTCCAGACGCTAACTCAGACTATTTTCGTGTGCCTAAGTTTGGAAAGAAGGCATAGTCCAGCAACATTTCTACGATCACGATGTTGACCATGTAATTGACCCATCATATCCTCTATGAAAATCACTATTGTTCAAGGAAGCCCTAGAACGGGATCCAATTCCAGTAAAGTTGCCGTTTTTTTAGCCTCAGAGCTTGAGCGAAAATTTGGAGCATCGATAACCATGGTCGATGTTCAAAAAATCAATGCGCCTAATTACGGCTCCAACACTAATTTTGACCAAGAGGAAGAGGTTGCTAGACATTTTGGAGACGCTGATGGACTACTCTTTGTGGTTCCTGAATACAATGGCCGCGTCCCGGGAGCTTTTAAAAACCTGACAGATTACTATCGGTCAGAGTTCAAAAAGAAACCCATGGCGACATGTACTGTAAGCGCAGGGCCTTTTGGGGGACTGAACGCTCTTCACGACCTGCGCTCGTGGATGCTTTATGTTGAAGGTGTAGTTTCTCCAACGAAGCTTTTAGTGAGCGGAGCTGGAAAACTCTTTGATCAGGACAACACTCCAGGAGACGCACATTTTAACATCAACTACCCCGTCTTTCTAGAGGACTTTATTTGGCTGACGGAAAAGCTCACCTAGCAGCCCGCGGAAAGCAGATGACACCACTCCATGGCGTTTGCAACAATACAGTAGACAAATAAAAAAGCCCCACAGTACTGTGGGGCTTTTTTGTGTTCAATTCTCGAGAGAACGTTTAGTTATTCTGAAAGGAATTTGCCGCAGCAAGATATCTTTGGTAGAACGACTGCGTGTTTTCGTTGTCATGTGTTTGAATGTTGCGGAACAACATCTGATAGAACTGTAGATCTGTTTGCCACTCGTTCTTAGCTCGCTTTTTGTCTGACCTACTCAATCCCTCGAAATACAACAGTTCGTCGTCTAAAAGGTCGGCAAAATCATTTGTGAGTTCTCGAGCTTGATCCAAAGCACCGGCTCTGTAATACGCATCGATGATCCCAAATAAGAAGTAGTTGTATCCGAATTTTTCCGAAGGCATGATGTCCATGGCAAAATCTAAGACCTCTACAGCTTTTTCATTGTTTCCCTCTGCAATGAATTGATTGGCTAATCGGCCAAAAATCGTGCGGAGGTTGTAGCTCAAACGCCTGTTAGTTTCGTCTAAGTAGACGTCAGGAAGCTCCATATTACCGTATGAGAACTTATTGATTAAGTTGTCGTACATGATCTCCGTGTCCACTTTTCCAAAGTCGATTCCGCTGTTTGCCCCTGGATTGAATACCGGGACAAACCGGTATGCCATTCCCTCTAAGCGGAAGTATTCGTTGAGCCAAAAGAATGATTTGGCGCTGTTTCCCACGGTAATCGAAAAGTAGATCGGTCGTTCCCAATTGTTGTTTGCGATGAGGTCAATAACCATAAGATCACGCTTGGTGATTACGTTACTTTTCCAATCCCAATCAATATAATCAACCACTTTCGCAGAATCAGCGAGATCAACTACGCCGTTTGCCAGCACAGCGTCTTTATCGATGCTGATGCGTAGTTTCTTTTGTGGGTAAAGCGGTAACTCTTTGTTCCCGCCTGTTTTGAATTTTACTTGGGCATCATCGCGTTTTGTGAACTCAACGAAGTCTTTCACATCCCAGCGTCCTTTTACGCCCATGTCTCTATAGTACAATACGTCACGTGTTCCTTGGACGTACTGATTCCATTCAAAACTGAACGGTACCGCTTCTCCATCATAAGCCTTGCGGCGCTGCTGGTCAATGTACCAATCGGTATTTAGTAAACTCAAGTTGACCACCCGAACATCCGTCCTGTAACCTTCAACTTCTTGAACATACCATAATGGGAACGTGTCGTTGTCTCCGTTTGTAAAGAGGATCGCGTTTGGATCACAACTATCTAAATAAGCTTTCGCGATGTCACGAGCAGTATAGCGATTGCTTCTGTCATGATCGTCCCAGTTCTCAGCAGCCATACGCACGGGAACGGCTAACATCGTGATTCCAATAACCAGATAGGAGGCAACCATAGGACTCATCTTTTTTCGTAATAAATCCCAAAGCCCAAGTGCGCCAATACCAATCCAAATGGCAAAGGCATAGAAGGACCCTACAAAGGCATAATCACGCTCTCGTGGCTCAAAAGGCTTATGATTGGTGTAGACCACAATCGCAATCCCGGTTAACAGGAAGAAGAGCGTAACGGCCCATGCATCTTTGTTGTTTTTCTTGAATTGGTACCAAATACCAAAAACACCTAATACGAATGGCAACATAAAATAACTGTTGCGAGAAGGGTTGTCCTTCCAGGCCTGAGGCAGGTTGTCTTGATTTCCAAGTCTGATGGAATCAATAAAACCAATCCCGGTTATCCAGTTCCCCTTCGTTAATTCATAGCGGTGCTGCTGATCGTTTTGCTTCCCAGAGAAGTTCCACATGAAGTAACGCCACCACATTTTACCTACCTGGTATTCAAAGAAGAAGCGCACGTTTTGTGCAAAAGTGATCGGCTTATCAGGGTCTGTAATACCCATGATGTTAATATAGTTTTGCTTGTATTGGGGATCGTCGTTCCAAATTCTAGGGAAGAACCCTTGATATTTAGGATCATAATTAGGCTTGCTGGCCTTTTTTTCATCCGTTAACAGGTATTTTGCTGATATGCTCAACGCAGCGTTTTTGTCAGCAATGTAATCCTCTGCCTCACCTCTAAGCTTGAATGCGGTAACCTGCTTTGGCCCCTTCATCACGGCGAATCCTTTTTGATATACCGGAGTTCCGTCGTCAAAAGGCTGCGTTCTGTCGTACGGAGCATTAAAGCTCTTTCCGTAAAGAATAGGCCAGTCACCGTATTGCTCGCGGTTGTAGTAAGCAAGTAAAGACATGGCGTCTTCTGGGTTGTTTTCGTCAATCGGCGTGTTCGCGTTAGAGCGAATGGCAAGAATGATAAACGTTGAATAACCCATAACGAGTAGCATGATGGCAAGAACAGCTTGCTGGGCCAGCGGACGCTCTTTGCGCCTGGTCCATACCAGGCCGGCAACAACGGAAGCGGTAAGAATAACCGTTGCAGCAATAGTTCCAGAGTGGAAAGGCATGCCAAAACTATTAACAAAGGTGATTTCTAGCGTGCTAAACAAACGCAATACCATTGGAATGATTAAGGCAAAAACTATAGCTAATACCCCAATTCCAGTGGCGTTAGCGACGATAAATCCGTTGCGAGTGGGGTTGGGGTTTTTCTTAAAGTAATAGATCATAGAGATCGCTGGGATGGTCAAGAAAACAAGGATATGAACCCCAATAGAGAGACCAACTAAATAAGCAATAAGCAGCAACCAGCGATTTGCATGGGGATCTTCATCAACAGCTTGTTCCCATTTTAAGATGGCCCAAAAAGCCGCTGCGGTGAAGAAGGAGCTCATGGCATAGACCTCTCCCTCTACAGCGGAGAACCAAAAACTGTCAGAGAAGGTATAAGCTAATGCACCGACGGCACCCGCGCCCAAAACGGCGACAATTGATGGATTGTCAAGTTTTTCTTTACCGCCAAGGAGTTTTAAGGAAAGTGCGGTAATGGTCCAAAACAAGAATAGAATACTAAACGAACTCGAGAGCGCACTCAATGCATTCACCATGAGCGCCTGATTTTCAGGGCTGCTGGCTAATTGACTAAACAGGTTTCCCATCAACTGAAAGAAAGGAGCACCTGGCGGGTGACCCACCTGAAGCTTTACAGAAGTTGCGATGTATTCCCCACAATCCCAAAAACTGGTTGTAGGCTCTATAGTCATGAAATAAGTGAAGGTGGCTATCCCAAAAATGGCCCAGCCTACTATGGTATTAAGCTTCTTGTAATTCACGGAGCGGTATTTTTTAACCAATTCTAAGATTGGTGATCTAGTAATTGCCCCGAAAATAAGAAAATCCAAGCCCTCAGCTGAACAAAAGATTGTTAAACACTGAAAATTTTGCGTAACTCTTTTATGTAGTTTATCAATTGGCGTATATTTGCCGTCCCTAAAGGGAGAATTGTCCGATGGTGTAATGGCAACACTTCTGTTTTTGGTACAGACATTCAAGGTTCGAGTCCTTGTCGGATAACTCAGGAAAAGCCCCTCACGAAAGTGTGGGGCTTTTTTGTTTAAAAAGAGCAGATACCTGTTAAAAACCTCGAAGAAAAAGGGCTCTCCGTTGTTTTTGTAAGAGTTACCTCACTAAGCGGCGTCTATTAAACTCTGAAGGAAGCTGCTTCTTGAACGCATAGCCTAGCGTTACTGATCCTATATAGACTTCTTCTTGGAAAGATCCCGCCTGAAAGAAAGTGCGCCCATCTAGACGCCCAGTTACCTTCCATGCCCTCATCCCAAGTTGAGCCTGCAGCCCATAACGGAATAAATGCGTGTTAAAGTTACTAGAGACCCTTGTCATCAACCGCTCACCCTCCCAGTCTGAGCCGAGTACGGTGCTTTCACTCCCAAGCCGTATGCCTGCGTAGGCACCAAACCCTAGAGATAAACTCTTATCAACAGCCCCACTTTGGCTAAAATCCAGTTGTGCCATTACCGGAACCTCCATATATACTTGGTTAAGACTATTCCTGCGTAAAGAGTAAACCCCGGTCACAGGAATTATTTGAGTGGTGGATCCTCCGCTTAAGTCGCTTGACTTTATAATTTCATTGTCTTCTTTAAAACTATACTGGTTGGTTTCTATGCCTAATCCTGATTGGATGACAAGGAGGCTTGAGGGGCCGCCAATTTTTTTCTTGACTCCCCAAGTAAATCTACTGGTCAAGCTTTCCCATCCGTTAAGTAAACTCTCGCTATTAGTTTCATAGCCAGAAGCGTCTCGAAAACTGTTTGCTCCGACATGAAACTCAAAGTAGTCAAAGGACGTACGGCTAGGCTTTTTAGAAGATACCCTTTTCTTAGAAGCGTCATTGCCTATGCCGAATTTAAGAACCATGGACTTCACGCTAGTTGCGCCTAAGCTATCGCTCAATGTTGCGGCCTCCTTCATAAACTCCTCTTGCCAAACCTCACCGCTAACGCTTGTTGTATCTTGGTTTTGGGAGCTGTTAAAGTCCAAGGAAACAGGCATTGCGCTAAGGCTCAGTCCAAGAGCTAGATAACCAAGTCCAAGTAAAGTTACGGTTGTTAATTTTTTCATTGGTTTGTAATTTCAAAGATTAAGGGTATCAGTGAGCGGGGCTTTTAAATATAAGTCAACAGCACTTTTAATGCCAAGCCTGTTAAAGCAACGAGCTAATCAAGGGCTATTGGTAGCAAATAGCCAACGCACTGGCAGCTCCGAACCATAAAGGATGGTATATTTACCTTAATATGGCAAGAAAGCACAATAGAAGGGCAAACAAACGTTCACAGAGTGTAGATATCAAAGAGTATGCCCAAAAGGTGGAAATAGTATTTCGCACCCATCCTACCCGAAAATTTAATTATAAGCAAATCGCGTCACAAATGGGGTATAAGCCCGAGATGGTGAAGGCGAAAGTGGAAATGGCCCTGTCTGACTTGGTTCAATCTGGAAAGATTATGATGGTTGACAGAGGTAAATACAAGCTTAAATACACCGCTACTTATGCAGAAGGGATTGTTGACATGGCCAGCAACGGCAATGGCTACATTGTGAGCCCAGATGTGGAAAGCGACATCATGGTTAGGGCTCCTAACTTAATGCACGCCTTAAATGGCGATAGAGTCAAAATAGGTCTCTTCGCTACAAAAAGCAGTAAAAAACTAGAAGGCGAGGTCATTGAAATACTAGAGCGTAAGCAAACAGATTTTGTAGGAACGATAGAGATTGGCAAGGGTCATGGATTTTTAGTCGCCTCCAGTAGAAAGATGCTGGTGGACATATATATACCCAAAGCGAAGCTGGGCGGTGCAGAAAACGGCCAAAAAGTGATCGCCAGAATAACAGACTGGCCAGAAAAAGCCTCGTCTCCTTTTGGTGAAATCATCAAAGTTCTAGGCAATGCTGGAGATCACAACACAGAGATTCACGCTGTTCTTGCTGAGTTTGGATTGCCTAATGAGTTTCCTGTTGAGGTTGAGTCTGCGGCGGATGAACTAGACACAAGCATTAAAGAAGAAGAAATAGCAAAACGCAGGGACTTTCGAAAAGTGCCCACATTTACGATTGATCCCGCAGACGCCAAAGATTTTGATGATGCCTTGAGCTTACAAAAACTGGAAAACGGTCACTGGGAAGTAGGAGTGCACATTGCTGATGTAAGTCATTATGTTACACCGGGGTCTATCCTAGATGATGAAGCAGTAGTGCGTGCTACGAGTGTCTACTTAGTAGACAGGGTAGTTCCGATGCTTCCAGAAGTGTTGTCAAACGGAGCCTGTTCTTTGCGCCCTAACGAGGATAAATACACCTTCTCTGCCGTTTTTGAAATGGATGAAAAAGGAAGGATTTATAACGAGTGGTTCGGTAGAACGGCTATCCATTCAGATCGCCGGTTCGCTTACGAGGAGGCGCAGCAAATCATAGAAGACAATCACCCCGACGGAGATCAAGCAACCTTTTACGAAGAGATCAGAACTCTAGACAAAGTGGCTAAGGTTATGCGCGGTGAGCGCATGAACAAAGGCGCCTTGAGTTTTGAAAAAAAGGAAGTTAAATTCCGATTGGACGAGAACAGTAAGCCGGAAGGCGTCTACTTCAAGATAGGCATGGCAGCAAACCACCTGATCGAAGAGTTTATGCTGCTAGCTAATAAAAGCGTGGCAGCATTTATTGGTCGCGCTAAGAACGGTGAGCCTACAGGTAATACGTTTGTATACCGTATACATGATGATCCAGATCCAACAAAACTTCAAGACCTGAGTACTTTTGTGCGCCAGTTTGGGCATGACATAAGACTCGGCAACAAAAACACAATCACCCAAAGCTTAAATAAAATGCTTTCAGAGGTCAGAAACACCCCGGAGGCAAACATGATAGAGACGTTGACTATTCGCACCATGAGTAAGGCGAAGTATACTACTCAAAACATAGGGCACTACGGCCTGGCGTTTGACTACTACACCCACTTTACGTCTCCAATACGGCGATATCCGGATGTTATGGTACACCGGTTGCTCGAGCATTATTTAGAAGGCGGTAAATCACCTCACTTTGGCAGCTACGAAGAAGTGTGTGAACGAAGTTCTGAGCGTGAAAAAGCAGCGTCAAATGCTGAACGGGCATCTATTAAATACATGCAGGCGGTGTTCTTAGAAAAGCATGTGGGCCAGACTTTTGCCGGCGTGATCTCAGGCGTGACGGAATGGGGCGTTTTTGTGGAATTGGCAGATAATTATTGTGAAGGAATGATCAGAATTCGTGACTTCCGTGATGACTACTACACCTATGATAGCAAGAACTATTGTCTTTCTGGTGAGCGTAAAGGGCGTAAAATACAACTGGGTGATGCCATGACCATTTTAGTTAAAAATGTAGACCTCGAGCGTAAACAGATTGATTTTGAACCATATTCTGGAACAGAATCGTAACTTAATCCCCACAAAACCATTTTATTATGCCTACAGCTGAAAGGTCAAAAACTATAGAAATTGCTGCCATCGCTATTGGAGCGTTTGCTATTGCCGCTTCTGCATATTTTATTTTTATGACAGAGGGCAACGCGTTTAAAATGACAAACTGGGTCATCTCACTCGCGTTCGTGGTCTTTGTAGCATACAACTTTGTCAATGTTAGAAACTTAAAAGGCGAGCTCAATGAGTTGTCAGATAAAAATGACGCCTTAACGGAGAACCTTCAGGTGACGAAACAAAACTTAGCTCAGGCACAGTCGGATGTTGAGGTAATTAAAGCGGATTTAGTTTCTACACAAAACGACCTTCGTCATCGAGAAAAAGAACTGGAAGTATTGCGCACCCAAAAAGAGCAATAACTTACTTTTTATCAAAAAAGGCTTTCAGCTTCTCTAAATCGGCATCTGTCGCTACTTTTTTTTCTTCGGCACTTTGTTCTGCTTTGGCCTTCTCTGATCCTGCTTTTCGTACTGGGGTAGCGGTCTGATATTGCTGTTCAGGCGTTAGGACAGGTTTAGCGACCCCGGTTGATTTTTTAACAGGATTCTTTTTTAGTGGAGTGGAATGCGCGACCTCGTCAAGCTTTTCTTTTGCCGTTTTCGGCGCTACCGCGGGTTTTTCAAAAACCGTCTTTTTTGAGCTTTTTTGGTCTTTTTTGCCAGCATTTTGAGTCTTTTTGGACTGTTTTACCGACTTTTTAGCAGTTTTCTTCTCAGCGCGCTCCTCTTCTTTGGTCTTTGGAACAGCTTCGATAGCGTCGTTTTTCACGACCTCAGGCATACTGGTTCCACCACGAGCTTTGCCTTTCACGGTGCCCTGATCGCCGTGCAGACTTTGAGCCGGAATGAATTTATCTCGGGTTACCCAAGTACTTAGCGCACCTATAGAGAGGAGGTATTGGTCTTTTTTGATTTCGATAACTAGCCCAGGCTGTCTAGAACCAATTAATTTGACTCGATCACCCACCTTAGCAGGAGTCGAAATCAGTTTTTTGATGGCTTTTTCCTTCTGCTTTTGGTATTTGGACTTTTTCTTAACACTGTCGTCGGCAGTTTGAGAAGCACGTTCACCAGCATAAACCTTAAACCTTCCCACGACTTCTTCCTTACCTTTCTTAGACGCTTGCTCGCTGTATTCGGTAACTAGATTTTGAAATTTTTTACCCCAAGTAATCATCGCGTTCTGCTGCTCATTCATGGCGCTTTGGCGACGAACTTTATCTTCGAGAAGCTCGATTTTATGATCTTGCTTTTCCTTCATTCGCTCGAGCTCTTCTAGGCGAGCACTCAAAAGTTCACGTTTTTTGCTGAGGTCGTTTTTCTCTTTTTGAATACCAACCAACAAACGGTCTACAGCGACGGTACTCTCATTAAGCAGATCTCTTGCATGTGTAATAAGCGCTGTTGATACGCCTACTTTTTGTGCGACCTCATACGTATATGAGCTGCCGGGAACCCCTTGGTTTAAAACATACTCAGGGGACAAATCGGAGGAGTCAAACTGCATGGAGCCATTTTCTACACGCGGCAATTCGCTGGCAAGAGCCTTGATGCTATTATAGTGGGTAGTCATGACCCCAAATGTCTTACTGTTGTTCAGCTCCTTTAAAAAGACCTGAGCCATGGAAGAGCCGAGGTCTGGGTCTGACCCCGATCCAAACTCATCAATAAGCACAAGAGTTTTCCCATAAGCGGCATCCAGGAAATGGTTCATTTTGGTCAGCTTGGAGCTGTAAGTGGACAACTCATTTTCGATACTCTGAGAATCACCTATGTCTGCCATCAGTCCATTAAACCACCCCATGGTGCTATCTGGGTGTACGGTAACCAGTAAGCCGCTTTGTAGCATGAGTTGCAACAAGCCAACGGTCTTCAATGTAATAGATTTGCCACCCGCGTTAGGACCAGATATGACCAGAATACGGCGCTCTGAATCCAGATGCATATCCAAGGGGACAACGGGCTTTCCTTTTGGGCCGTTAAAAGAGCGCAATACGGGATTAATCGCCTTTATTAAATGTATGCTGGGTTTATCCACAAGCTGGGGTAGACAAGCTTCCTCATCCAGTGCGTAAAGTGCTTTTGCGTTTACAAAGTCTATCTGGTACAAAGCGGTGCTGTAATCGCGTAGATCGTCTCTGTAGATCCCCACAAAGGCTGTCAGTAGCCTAAGGATACGGGTAACCTCGCGCTTTTCCTCTTCCTCTAATACAGCAATTTCATTATTGACCTCTTGAGTTTCGCTGGGCTCTACGAAAAAGATAGAAGACTTGGCTGAAGAACCATGAAAGACCCCGTTAACCTGCCCTTTATAAGCCCCTTCTATGGCCAGAACTCGCTTGTTGTCGTGTACGGTTTCTTGAATATCTGCAAGCATGCCAGAGGCCTGGTATTTTTTTACGGCGCGATAGAAAATCCGATCTGCAGCAGTCCTCTTTTTGTTCAGGGCACCACGAATTTTGCCAAGTTCAGAAGACGCAGATGTTTTGACAACACCTCTGCGGTCTAAAACGCGGTCAATTTCATCAGGCACGGTCTTGTTTTTTTGCAAGTGTGCAAGCTTGTCCTGCATCGAAGGCGTGCGCATCGAGTGCAGCTTGAAAAACGTATAGACCCTGTTGAAGCTTTCTATGAGGTTTTTTATGATCAAAAAGTCCTCGCCTTCTAGACTGGCCCCTTGAATCTTTAGGCGCAATAAAAACGGCTTGATGTCTTCTGACGCTAATGCAGGAACCCCTAAATCACTGAGGTAAAGACCCAGGACTTCATGAACCTCTTGCAGATCTCGTGTTGCTACGGCGTAATCACTAGAGGGCTTGAGCCCGGAAATACGCGCTCTAGCGCGCTCTGTAACAGCACGTTTTGATACCGCTCTTTTAACGAGGTCAAACTCAATGCTTTCAAATAAGTCTTCCGGATAGGTATTCAAGGCGCGGTTTTTTTGAGGGTGCTACCCTCTATAAATGGTTTCTTCTGAAGTAACGTTATTTTCCTCTCCATGTTTACGAAACCCACCAGCGATAGAAAAGGCAATGAAACTAAGCCCAATGGTACAAAGGACATCGATGGAGGTCCAGGCCATGCCCACGGGTATGTCGTACAAATCATTTTGTAGGTCTACCCAGATCCATAACGAGAGCAATACGATGGCCCCATTAAAAGGCTTGACTCTTCGTTTAGTGCTCCAGAAAGGAACTTTAGCGGTTCTCGTAGAGAAATATATGGCGAGCGCGGCACCCATGCCGTGAGAGATGATCATGCTGTAAATCGCAAATGGATTAGCAGCCATATAGGCCTCTACTATAACCAAGCGCTCCGACCAGTTGGCGCCAGAAAGCGCTTCTATAGGCAGCTCTTCCATAAACAAACCAAACATATAGTGCAGTCCGCTCGTTACAGCAATGGCTATAGCAAGGCCCACAATGGTGAGCCCTATATAACGTAGCGTGAACAAGACTCTTTTCATAAGACTAAAGATTAAGATTTAAACCAGCGCTCAACCTGGTCAAGCTGGAGTGCGGGAATGTCTAATTTATTCTTCTTGCGATAGCCATTGAGCTTTTGATGCAAACCTGCTGGTTTTTGTTCAAGAAGTGAAGCTACCGTATGGAAGCCCGCCTGAACCATCAGTACAGACCACTCAACAGAAACACCGATGGCTTGAAAATCTTCAGGACCCGCAACGCTGTCAAATTTCTCTGGGCGCATTTGAGGGAAGAACAGCACTTCCTGGATACTTTCCTGGTTGGTTAACATCATCGTTAATCTGTCGATTCCAATCCCTAAACCTGAAGTTGGTGGCATGCCATACTCAAGAGCACGGATAAAGTCTTGGTCGATAAACATGGCCTCGTCATCTCCCTTTGCACTCAGTTTTAATTGGTCCTCAAAACGCTCAAGTTGATCTATCGGGTCATTCAGTTCTGAATAAGCGTTTGCAACCTCTTTGCCGTTGACCATGAGCTCGAAACGTTCAGTAAGCTCAGGGTTGTCTCTGTGCTTCTTACAAAGCGGAGACATTTCAACAGGGTAGTCTGTAATATAGGTAGGCTGGATATAGTGCTTTTCACACTTTTCGCCAAAAATCTCATCAATCAACTTCCCTTTGCCCATGGAGTCGTCCACGTCTAAGCCAATTGATTTAGCCGCTTCGCGAACGTCATGTTCACTTTTCCCGGCCAGGTCTAATCCAGTATGTGTTTTGATCGCATCAAGGATAGGAACCCTGGCATAAGGAGCCTTAAAGCTCACTGTATTAGCCCCAATTTGTGCGTCAGTACTCCCGTTCACTGCCAAGGCAACATCCTCTAACAGGTTTTCAACAAAACGCATCATCCAGTGGTAATCCTTGTAGGCCACATAGATTTCCATGACCGTAAATTCGGGGTTATGGGTTTTGTCCATTCCTTCATTTCTGAAGTCTTTGGCAAATTCGTAGACGCCTTCAAAACCACCAACAATAAGGCGCTTTAAATAAAGCTCATTCGCGACCCGTAGGTATAAAGGGACGTCTAGCGCATTATGATGTGTGATAAACGGACGAGCAGCAGCGCCTCCAGGAATAGGTTGAAGTATAGGGGTTTCAACCTCCATATAACCAGCATCATCAAAGACACGTCGCATGGTTGAAATCACTCGATTACGCTTGCGGAAAATATCTTTAACACCTGGGTTGACGATCAAATCAACATACCGCTGGCGGTAGCGAATCTCAGGATCAGTAAGCGCGTCGTAAACCTTTCCATCACCATCCGTTTTTACAACTGGAAGAGGGCGCAAAGACTTCGAGAGCACTGTCAATTCCTTCACATGTAGACTTATTTCACCGGTCTGCGTCACGAACATATGTCCGGTCACACCAACAAAATCGCCAATGTCTAAGAGTTTTTTAAAAACATCATTGTACATGGTTTTGTCTTCTCCAGGACAGATCTCATCTCTGTTCACGTAGACCTGAAGGTCGCCGGTGGAGTCGGTAAGTACGGCAAAAGACGCCTTACCCATAACGCGTTTAGTCATCAACCTACCGGCGATACAAACGTTTTCAAAGCCGCTAATCCCCTCAGAATACTGAGCGTTTAGGTCCTTTGCGTAATGAGAAACTTGGTACTCTGCTGCCGGGAACGGGTCAATGCCCAGGCCCTTCAGCTTGCTTAATGATTCACGTCTAAGCAGTTCCTGTTCAGATAAAAGTCTTGCCATGCTACAATGATTAATTAGAGGTAACAAAGATAATTGCCTTTTGTAGCTTAGCAGTATGAGGATTAGCCGATTTTATCTACTTGTTATCACCGTGTTTTTTACGGGTGTGTTGTTTGCCCAGCCCAGAGTACAAAAAGGGACTAGAATGGCTCATACGGGAGGCTACGCTTCCTTGCAGGGATTGGGTGGAAGCCTTTCTAACGCCGGGATAGCCGTCGACGGAGGAACGTCTATTTTTTTCACCCAAAAACTTGCCCTAGGCTGTGGTTTCGAGTATGACTGGGCGCCGTTAACCGCTTCGTCTACAGGTAAAATACGATTACAACGACTGGTTTACGGAAATACAGATACAAGATCGTCACTCCTTTTTGACATTCATAGCGAATTACAGCAAAGCATGAGTACCACCCTTTCGGGTTCGCGGTTTGGATCCAGAAGCGCTGGGGTAGGGCTGGGAATGCAATATACGTGGTGGCTTTCTGAGAGTGCGGGAATCTACGTTTGGCCTCAAATGAGCAGAACAAACGGAGGTCCTAGCGGACTATGGGAATGGCAATTGTACTTGCCAATTGGAGTACAATGGACTTGGCAAAAGAGAAAATGAGAAACGTTCACTTTCAAGACATAGGCACGGTTAGATATGGCGCTGCATGGGATTATCAAACAGAACTGTTTAAGTTAACGGTAGACCAAAAACTGGTCAATAGAAAAACACCTGCGGAGTCAAAAGAAACCACAGATCACCTGATTTTAGTGGAGCACCCACCCGTGTTCACCCTAGGAAAGAGCGGGAAGGAAGACCATCTGTTGATTGACGAGAAAAAATTGGCCGCAGAGGGAATTGAATATTATCCTGTAAACAGGGGAGGAGATATAACCTATCACGGCCCTGGTCAGATTGTGGGCTACCCCATTTTAGATTTGGACCACTATTTTACGGATATTCATAAATATCTGCGGTACTTAGAGGATGTCATTATCAGCACGATGGAAGACTACGGATTAAAAGCAGGCAGGTCTGACGGTGAAACGGGTGTTTGGCTGGATGAGGGCACTCCGTTTGCTAGAAAAATTTGTGCCATGGGGGTAAAAGCCTCTCGTTGGACAACCATGCATGGCTTTGCGTTTAACGTTAATACGGACCTCAAACATTTTGACTTTATCGTCCCTTGTGGAATAACGGATAAAGCCGTCACATCTCTTCACATAGAACTCGGAAGGGCGCTTGATTTAGAGGAAGTAAAGGATAAAATAAAGTACTATTTCCAGCGCCAATTCAACTGTAAACTTGTGCCTGCCATAACACCATATACCCCATGAAAACAGCATTTATAGTATTAGTAATCAGTATTATCCTTTTCTTCTCCCTTAAGATCTCTCCTTATGGGTATCTGATTAAAGGGGTTAAAGGGGCTTATTTTGACGGGCATACC
>CAJJCK010000109.1 GCA_905182675.1 uncultured Cryomorphaceae bacterium
CATATCTCGACTCTGGAACACGAAGAGTTACGATCAAATCATAGCGTTTGCATCGAGTGGATCGACATTAAGCGCAAAAGACAATATGACCATAGGGAGGGCGTTTATGTCTGTACAGCCATTGGAAGCGCAACAAGCGCTGCAACATTACGACTTGGCCATTGCCAAGCGCATGAATAGTGAAGACCTTTATTTCTTCAGGGCAGAGTCTAACTATGAATTGGGCAGATTAAATGCTGCATTAATTGATCTAGATAAATGTCTTGAGTATAGAAAAGACCATCAAAAATATCTTTTATTTAGAGCCTCTATTCAATATGAAATGGGCGCTATAGATGCCGCCTACAAAACCTATTTTACCCTCTGTGAGCTTTATGATAAGCAAACTCCTTTCTTCATGCTTGTAGTCATTAACCTGGAGCGAGAAATGTACAACAAGGCGCGACAACAGATAGAAGATAATATGCTGAGGTTTGAGAAAGGTCTGGACTTTTGGCGCCTTACTGCAGAACAGCAAGTAAGCTTGGAATGGCATGTTTTTAAAGACTATTCCTTAGCGCTTAAGGCCCAAGAATTACTACTCAACGTTAAACCTGATAACGTGTCTTATCTTATCAACAGACTCTCATTATATCGCTTGCAGGGTTTAGATAGCTTGGGACAATGGGCAGAAAATGACTTACAGTCGAGATACAACATGAACAAGCTTCCAATTGATCTCTACAAAAAGGGGCGTATTAAGGTAGGAGAATATTCACGCCTTAATGGCACCGTGGAGGACTACCGGACTTTTAGACCTCATCTATTTGAAAACACCAAATACAGCCGGTTTTACATCAGTGCATCCGGAGCCATTTTAGGGAAACATTGGGCAGGGCTAATTCAAGATGCTCAAGACAGTACGATCCTGTTGTGGGACTTTCACCGCGGAGATGCTCGTTTCAGAGCAGTTGCCTTGGACACCAGTTATATTGGCTTTACACAGCTACTAGAAACACCTGACAGCAACCTCACTTACTTTGTGGAGGCAACAATACTAAACGACTCTACAGAATTTATTTATCCGGCAGGAACTTCGTCCGACTCCATACTCCGTAGCAACGAGGTGCCCTTCAAAGAACATCCTGAGAAAAAGGATTCGATTGCACCTTTTTTACAGTTAAAACGGGATACTATTTAGTATCAAGGAGTATTTGAATATCAAGAATCAACTGTTCCATTTGAACATCATCCGTACCATCATAAAAGCCTCTGATGCGCTTCTTCTCATCAATTAAAATGACGTTTTCGGTATGAATAAAGTCATGCTCATCAAAGCTGGCGCCTTGCTCCATTACTGCGAAATACTGTCTTCTTGCTAGTCGATAGAGTTCTTCTTTCTCACCTGTAAGCAAGTGCCACTTGCCTTTTACCGCACCTATTTTATCACCATAAGCTTGCATTACTTCGACACTATCCACCTCTGGCATAACCGTGTGGCTCACCAAGTTCAACTTAGGCTGGTCCATATAAGCGGCTTGAATTTTTTGGAAATTTTTCCCCATTTCAATACAAATAGTAGGACATGTGGTGAAGAAGAAATCGGCCACATAAATTTTCCCAGAAAGCATGGAGCTATCTGCCGGCTGACCCCATTGATCAGTAAGTGAGAAGTCGCTTACCCGGTGACCTCTGCCTATGCGCTCGAGATCGTCATCAACTACAGCGGGATTCATATCTGAGGGGTTGTATATGGGAAGCCGAGCTGGGCGCTTTAAAATCTGAAACGAAGCAGTAGAGCCCACAACGAAGACCAACAGCACTGCTAAAATTTTTAGCCACTCTGTTGTTTTGAGTTTTATCTTTATCATATCATTCAAAATTACTGCATCTTATGACCAATCGCCCCACGTTTTACCATGCTTTTTTTCTTCTGCTTTTCTCTGGTATGATATATTCATGCGGGCATCAAGATGATACTGAGATTATTCTAGAAACTACCGAGGTTTCGCAGGTTTCAAGGGAGGTTCAGGGCCTATTGGCTAAGAATACTTGCCTGGGGTGTCATCGCATAGACAAGAAATTAATAGGCCCCTCCTATTTGGAAATAGCGCAACGGAAATATACCAAAGAGGAGCTGATCACCCTGATCAAAGAACCTCAACCAAAAAACTGGCCCGATTATCCACCTATGGCTCCAATGCAGTGGGTGAATGGCGAGGAATTGGCTACTATTGCAGACTGGATTGCTTCATTAGAAGTGAACGAATAAAACTGGCCTCAATTGGAATCAAAAAACCTTCTTTCTGTACATAAAATCAGTAAATCTTTCGGGATTAAAACCTTGTACAAAGACATCACCTTCGGTATTCACGAAGGCGAGAAAATTGCGATAATCGCAAAAAATGGTGCGGGTAAAACAACCCTCATGCGTACCCTCATAGACCCGAGTAATGCAGATACCGGAGATGTGGTTTTTAGAAATGGTATTAAGATTCGTTACTTATCACAACAGCCCGCCTATGCAGACGGCTTAACGGTAAGGGAAGTCCTTTATCAGAGTGACCACCCAGGCTTAGATGCGCTAAGAGCCTATGAAAAGGTGCTTATGGGTGAAGGTGATACTGATGCTATGCAAGCTGCTTTAGACCGAGTAGAGATAACCGGTGGCTGGACCATCGAAGGTCGCATTCAGGAAATGCACAGTAGAATGAATCTTCCAGACATGGAGCGTAAAGTAGATCGTTTTTCTGGAGGTGAAATCAAAAGACTCGCTCTGGCACAACTCTTTATTGAAGAGCCAGATCTCATTTTAATGGATGAGCCCACCAACCACTTAGATTTAGATATTATTGAGTGGCTAGAGGAATATTTGATCAATTACAAGGGAGCGCTATTGATGATTACTCACGATCGATATTTCTTAGAACGCGTCTGTGGAACAATGTTCGAATTAGAAAACCTTCAGTTTTATAAGTACGAAGGCAACTACAGCTACTACCTAGAGCAAAAAGAGCTCCGTGAAGCTAATGAAGCGGCTCACCTGCATAAAGCAAAGCAGCTGTTTAAAAAGGAGTTGGACTGGATGCGCAAATCGCCTAGCGCTCGAACCGGCAAGTCTAAAGACCGCATAGATCGATTCAAAGATGTCAAAAAAGTCGCCAACCAGCGCATTGATGATACAGAAGTCACACTTGCGCTGAATTCTCAACGATTGGGAGGGAAGATATTAGAGCTCCATAAAGTCGCTAAAAGTTATCCAGACAAACTACTGATTGAACAATTTAGTTACGTTTTTAAGAAAGGTGAGCGCGTAGGAATTGTAGGGCCTAACGGATGTGGTAAGTCTACATTGTTAAAACTCATCATGGAGCTAGAGACTCCTGATACGGGCAAGATAATCACAGGTGAAACCGTTGTTTTCGGGCATTATACCCAAGACGGAATGATAGACAAGAATGACCTCAAGGTGATTGAGGTGGTTCAGGAAATTGGAGAATATATCACTTTAAATAAGGGGCAGAAACTAACCGCTTCTCAGCTATGTGAGCGCTTTCTCTTCGATGGACATCAACAATATAGCTATGTGAGCACCTTAAGTGGTGGAGAAAAAAGAAGGTTGTTTTTGTTGACCATTTTGATGAAAAACCCCAATTTTCTCATATTAGATGAGCCCACAAATGATTTAGACATACTCACGCTTCAAGCCTTAGAAGAATTTTTAGAGGAATTTCAAGGTTGTCTACTCGTCGTTAGTCACGACAGGTATTTTCTAGACAAACTTTGTGACCACCTGTTCATCTTTGAGGGTGGTGGACGCATAAAGGACTTTAATGGTAGGTACTACGAATGGCGCGAGGATCAAAAAAGAGTGGATGCTATCAAAACTCCAAAAGGCAAAACTGTAGGTTCTCCTAAAGAGGAAAAAACAGCGAAAAAAAATAAGCTGAGTTTCTCTGAAAAACGAGAATGGGAGGATCTTCCTATTCAAATCACCGCCTTAGAAGACAGGCGCGAAGAGCTAAACCAAATTTTTGAGAGTAATAAGCAGGATCCTGATCAATTGGTTAAGGCCTCCGAAGAGATTGAACGAATCATCACAGAACTAGACCAGAAGGAAATGAGATGGTTAGAACTGAGTGAGTTCGAGAGCGAATAGTTATTTTTAATACCCTAATTCAAGTACGACAGCTATTTTGACTGAAAACAAAGCCATACTCCAACTCCGTGATATCACGCGCGATTTCAAGCTAGGTGCTCAAACTGTACATGTACTTAAAGGGATAGACCTTGACATTGAAAAGAATCAATATCTTGCTTTAATGGGTCCCTCAGGTTCAGGAAAGTCAACCTTGATGAATTTGCTGGGCTGTTTAGATACTCCGACTCTTGGATCTTATAAACTTAATGGCACTGATGTCAGCTCGCTGAACGACAACCAACTTGCAGAAATTCGCAATAAGGAAATAGGATTTGTCTTTCAAACATTTAACCTTCTACCACGATCAACAGCCCTAGAAAATGTGGCGCTTCCACTTGTATATGCAGGTATGGGGAAACAAGAACGGTTAGAGCGTGCATCTGAAGTACTGGCCCAAGTAGGGCTTGCTGACCGCATGGATCATAGGCCTAATCAACTTTCAGGTGGACAGCGTCAACGCGTTGCAATCGCAAGGGCCTTAGTCAATAGGCCCGCATTAATCCTAGCGGATGAACCTACGGGGAACTTAGACTCTAAAACTTCGCTTGAGATCATGAAGCTCTTTGACGACATCCAAGCTGCTGGTAATACGGTTATCCTAGTTACCCACGAAGAAGATATTGCCCAGTATGCGAAGCGTATCATTCGTTTGGTGGATGGAAACATAGACTCTGATATTACGAAATAAACAACCTCTTATGACCTCAATTAGATGGAGTCTTCTCACGGTTCTCATTACTTTTAGCGCTGTAGGACAAAACGTACTTACCCTTGAAGATGCCGTCTTAAGAGCTCGCTCAACTTACAATCCTGAAGATTTACCTATGATGAAGTGGGTGCCTGGACAGGATGCCTATTCCTATCTCAAAGATGGCTACCAGACTTTAGCCATTGAACAGGTTGATGGATTGGGGTTGTACCCAGCGATCAGCACATCAGACATCAATGAAGCTTTATCAGTACATAAAACGAAAGTTGGCGGTGCATACGTTCTGAATTGGTTAGATTCAGAAACACTCTACTTCCAAAGCGGTGGAAAATTGTTTACCTATGGATTGGACGGAACATTAGCACTTCATCAGGAATTGGCAGAAGGTGCTTCAAATATCACGATTGCACCTAATTCACTGAATGCCGCTTATACCGTGGACAACAATGTCGTTGTAAGCTGGAAGGATGGTACTGTTAATGAACAAGTAACAACATTCGAAGACCGCAATATTGTTTCTGGGCAAGCTATAGCCCGTAGTGAGTTTGGTATCACTAACGGTCTGTTTTGGAGTCCTGATGGCACTGCCATAGCATTCTATCAAAAAGACGAAAGTTTAGTCGCAAACTATCCGCTTCTAGAGCTTACAACCACACCTGGTTCACTTCGGGAAATCAAATACCCGATGGCTGGGCTGTCTTCAGAATATGCGCGAGTGGGTGTTTTCCACAGGGGCATGACATCGCCGGTATACTTAGACACGGATGGCGTAGAAACTGACCAATACCTTACCAACCTGAGCTGGTCTCTTGATGGTACTATAATTACACTGGCTATTATTAACAGAGCACAAAACCACGTAGATCTGGTTGCCTTCAATGCGCAAACCGGAGCTAAGATCGGAGTGCTTTTTAGCGAAGATGATGAGCAATGGGCAGAGCCTGAGTTCCCTGCATATTGGGTATCCGACGACCAATTTATTTGGATGAGTGAGCGTGATGGGTTTATGAACCTCTATCTCTATCACAGCAGCGGAAGACTCATTCGCCAGTTGACTAAAAACCAATTTGTAGCTACCGGAATAACCGGACGTACCGTAAAGGGGGATATTCTATTCACCGCTACCGGCGCTGATCCTCGTGAAAATCATTTATTTAGTGTTGACCTGCGTGGACGGCAAAAACAATTGACAACAGAAGCTGGCTACCATAGAACAACCGTTCAAGAAAATGGGCGTTGGTTTGTAGATAGCTACCAGAACGTCAATACCCCCCGAGTGATTCAACTGTCTTCTTATAGAGGTCAAACTCAACAAGCCTTGCTAGAGGCTTCTAATCCTTGGAAGGAGTCCAATATTTCCGCTCCTGAGTTAGGGTCGATCACTGGTCCCGATGGTTCTAAACTGTATACCAGAATGTATAAGCCATTTGACTTTGATCCTACTAAGAAATATCCCGTATTGGTTTATGTCTATGGTGGCCCACATGCTCAAATGGTCACAAACAGCTGGAATGGCGGAGGACCGTTATGGATGAATGAATTTGCGAATAGAGGCTACATAGTCTTCACCTTAGACAATCGCGGATCTGCACACCGAGGTACTGATTTTGAGCAGCAAATTCACCGCCAACTAGGTACATTAGAAATGGAAGATCAACTCGCAGGAATAGCTTATCTCAAATCACTTGCCTACGTTGACGGAGAAAACATGGCAGTACATGGCTGGAGCTATGGCGGATTCATGACTACATCATTGATGTTGCGTGAGCCTGGAACTTTTAAAGCCGGCGTTGCAGGAGGCCCAGTTACCGATTGGAAATACTACGAGGCCATGTACGGAGAACGTTACATGGACAGACCGGAGGAAAACCCAGAAGGTTATGCCTTAAGCCGCTTGCACAATCATGCGGACAGACTCATAGGCGATTTATTGCTCATTCATGGTACCGTAGATGACGTAGTGGTGATGCAGCACAACCTAAGCTTAGTACAAGAATTTATAAGTAAGGGAATTCAGATGGACTTCTTTCCTTATCCCATGCATCCACACAACGTACGTGGTAAGGACCGCTTGCATTTGATGACTAAGGTGCTCAACTATGTTGAGGACGCATTACAGGAGTAAGCGTGAATTGCACCATAAAATAAAACCCGCGTTCCTAGCAGAAACGCGGGTTTTGATATTTATCTAAAATCGTAATACTACTTACGTTTCTTACGCTTCTTCTTTGTCTTTCCTTTAACTACGGTCATTTCATCTATCAAGTGAGAAGCACCTGCGTACTTATCTATAATGAAAAGTGTGTAGCGAATATCCACGGAGATCGTACGCTGTAATTGATCCTCAAAGAAAATATCACCTGACATCGCTTCCCAATTACCATCAAAGGCTGTACCGATCAGATGACCATCTCCGTTAATCACTGGAGAACCAGAATTACCACCAGTAATATCATTATTAGAGATGAAGTTTACCACTAAATCTCCATTTTCGTCTGCATACTGACCATAGTCCTTAGCGGTGTACAATTCCTTCAACTTAGCAGGAACCACAAATTCATCATTCGAAGGATCTTCTTTTTGCATCACGCCCTCAATGGTTGTGACGTAGTCATAATGAACAGCATCTTGCGGATCATAAGCGCCAACAACACCCCATGACATACGTAGCGTAGAGTTCGCATCAGGTGCAAATGTTTTCTCAGGCATCGCCTTGCGTAAACCATCTGTAAACAAACGATAACCTTTATCCATTTTCTCGCTTACCTCAGCATTGCCACTTTGCGCACCAAAATATGCCGCAAGGAAACTGCTTGATACTCTACCTCCAGCATCCGCTGCGAGAACATCTGCGTCCATGTCAACCAACCAGGCTTCTAGTGCCTCTTGAGATGCGTAGATAGAGTTGTCATAAACATCTGTTACCAAAATACTCACGTCTCCGCCCATACTATCGCGAACCTCAGTAAAAATACTTGGCTGCTGATCCACTGTCGTGTTTTTCATCCACATGCTCCAAAGTGCCTGTGCGAGGTTGCGATCAACCTCTGCTTGATATTCAGCAAAGTGATTTTCAGCATAGGCAATCACGTCAGCTTTATCTCCTTCTAAATCTTCTGAACTAGATAATGCGCCTAACATTCGCGCTAAACGAAAAGCATATAAAGGCATAGATGCGCCACGAATACCCGCTTCCATAAGGTAAACACCATTTTTTACTGTGGCGTCTGTTGAAGCATAGGCCTCATTCAATAGGTCTAACGCATTTGCATAATCCGAACGACTAGCATCCGCGTTTGCCCACTCAAGATAGCGGGCTTCAATAGCCTCTTTCTTCGCTTTAACCCTGTTTTTCTTTAGCTGCTCTGTTTGACCAATAAAGTATTTCCAATAATTGGCTGTTGATGCATAATTAGAGGCCAAAGCAATACGAACTGCATCATCTGCATCCATAGCCTCTTTCATAATCGCTAGTTTCTGAGCGCGAATCTCAACAACACTAGGGTTATATAAACTGATTGCTTGATCTATACCTGTTGAAGTCAAGAACCTGTCTGTAGACCCTGGAAAGCCAAAGACCATAGAGAAGTCTCCTTCTTTAACACCATTCAAGCTCACTGGCAGGTGATGTTTAGGTGTTAACGGCACATTGTCTTCACTGATTTCTGATGGATTACCATCAGCATCAGAGTAGATACGGAACATAGAAAAGTCTCCCGTGTGACGTGGCCACATCCAGTTGTCTGTATCACCACCGTATTTTCCAACACTACTAGGCGGTGCTCCTACCAGGCGAACGTCCTTGTAGGTGTTAAATACAAATAAATAATATTCATTATTGTGAAAAAAGCTGCGGACGTAGGCATTCTGTACCGTGCCCTCTGTGGCTTCTTTTGCTAATGCGTTCCCAATTTCTTTTGCTTTAGCGGCACGTTGCGACTCCGTCATGTCATCCGTAAGCTCAGACATAACTTTATCCGTTACATCTTCCATACGCACTAGAATAGCTGCGGTAAGGCCAGGATTAGTACGTTCCTCTTCACGAGTCATCGCCCAGAAGCCATCTGTTAAATAGTCATTTTCTACAGTAGAGTGTGTTCTGATAGCGTCATAACCACAATGGTGGTTCGTCATCATCAATCCCTGGTTTGAGATCAATTCACCCGTACAAAATCCTCCAAGAGATACAATAGCATCCTTCACAGAGGCATTGTTGATGTCATACAATTCTGCCGCAGTAAGATTTAATCCGTTTGCCTGCATTTCCGCGTGGTTCAAACGCTTTACTAACATAGGTAACCACATCCCTTCGTGGGCTTTTGTGATTACACTACTGAATACAAGGGCGAGGGTTAACAAGCCAGCTGTAATTTTTCTCATGCTTTTTAGTTTCGGTTATCAAGAAAAAAGGCCCTGCTTTTCCAAGCAGGGCCCTCAAATATAAGGTTTTCGATGCGTCAATTCCACCTAAAATGGTCAAAACAACATTGGAAATATCGTTTTACAGACCTAAAGCTTTCATTGGGTTACCTCCCATTAAAAATTCTTCAGGATTCTCTAAGGCTTCTTTCATCGCAACTAAAGTACCAACACTTTCACGTCCATCAATCACGCGGTGATCATAGCTTAGGGCAACATACATCATGGGGCGAATTACTACCTCACCATTCTCAGCAATAGGACGCTGGATGATGTTATGCATTCCTAGAATTGCACTTTGAGGTGGGTTAATAATAGGCGTGGATAGCATAGAGCCAAAAACTCCACCATTTGTTATGGTGAATGTTCCACCTGTCATCTCATCCAAGGTGATTTTACCATCCCGTACTTTTGCAGCTAGTCGGCCAATTTCCTTTTCAACTCCTGCAAAATCCATCGTCTCTGCATTACGCAGAACGGGAACCATCAAGCCTTTAGGGCCGCTAACAGCTATACTGATGTCTACAAAATCATAGCTGATTAATTCATTACCGTCTATCATGCTGTTTGTAGCAGGATACATTTGCAATGCGCGCGTTGTAGCTAGAGTAAAGAAGCTCATAAAACCGAGCTTCACACCGTGCTTCTTAAAAAACTGATCTTTGTATTTATTACGAACATCAAAAATAGGCTTCATGTCCACCTCATTAAAGGTGGTCAGCATCGCCGTTTCATTCTTGACGCTCACCAATCTGCTTGCGAGTTTGCGTCGCAAACTGCTCATTTTCTTACGTTCAGAATTGCGTTCGCCAGATCCTGCAGAACCCATAGAAGCGATTGCCTCTATGACGTCTGCCTTGGTTACACGGCCATCTTTTCCAGTGCCGTTAGGGACTTTAGCTCCTGACTCCGCCATCATTTTCTTCGCAGCTGGAGAGGCTGTACCGGTTGCATAGGTATCAGCCTGTGCAGCTGTAGGTGCTTGCTTTTCAGCTGTCGGAGCAGGGTTTGGTGCCGCCGCTGGAGCAGCTGAACCGTCTGGGCGAGGAGCGCTTGTGTCGATCAAGCAAACCACCTGGCCTACTTCAACGACATCGCCTTCCTCAGCTTTCAAGGTGATGACACCTGCTTCTTCTGCGGGAAGTTCAAGAGTAGCCTTGTCAGAATCAACTTCTGCAACGGCTTGATCTTTTTCCACATAATCGCCATCACTGACTAACCATGTAGCTATTTCAACTTCTGTAATGGACTCGCCTGGTGAAGGCACTTTCATTTCTAACATATCTCTATGGCTTAGATGCTAAATACTCGTTCAATTGTTTCGCGTTGACGCTGAAGGGCTATTTGATTAGATCCACTTGCTGTAGACGCACTCGGTACCGGTGACACTAATGTCAACTTCTGATGCATCTGCCAAAACATGTAGGTCCAAGCGCCCATGTTGGCTGGCTCTTCTTGCGCCCAAATATATTGAGTTGCATTAGCATATTTTGCTGTTTCATCTTTGATTGCTATATCGTCAAGAGGGTAAAGCTGCTCTATACGCACAATAGCAACATCATTAGCCTCTAGTTTTTCTCTTTCCTCTAAGAGCTCGTAATACAGTTTTCCAGAACACAAAACCACTTTAGTTACCTCTGCTGGTACAACATCGTGGTCTGGAATAATGGGCTGAAAAGAACCATTTGCCAACTCTTCCATAGTGCTTTTAACCCTTGGATGGCGCAACAAACTCTTTGGAGACATCACCACTAATGGACGGCGGAAGTGACGCTTTTGTTGTCTTCTTAACAGATGATAGAAATTAGCAGGAGTTGTACAATTTACAACAGTCATGTTTTCCTGGGCACAAAGCTGCAAGAAACGTTCTAATCTTGCAGAGCTGTGCTCCGCACCTTGACCCTCATAACCATGCGGGAGAAGCAGTACCAATCCATTTTGAACTTTCCATTTGTCTTCTGCTGCTGCAATAAACTGGTCAATAATGATCTGAGCACCGTTTGCGAAATCACCAAACTGAGCTTCCCAAATAGTAAGCGTACCCGGGGTAACCATGGCATATCCATAATCAAAACCCATTACTGCATATTCACTCAACAGTGAATTATAAATCGCAAAACGACCTTCCTTTCCTGGAAACTCATTAAGCAGACACACTTCCTGTCCACTGTCTTCCACCGTTAAGATAGCGTGACGGTGTGAGAAGGTTCCGCGCTCCACATCTTCTCCTGAAAAACGGACATTAAAGTCTTCTGCAAGAAGTGACCCGTAAGCTAAAAGCTCTGCCATTCCCCAATCCACGCTGTTGCGCTGTTTTGAAATTTGTTCGGCGCGGTCTTTCATTAGACGCTCCGTCTTGCGTAAGAATTTCTTGTCTTTAGGAAGCGTCGTAATAAACGTTCCAATTTCACGAAGACGGTCTAAATCGAATGTAGTGTCTGTTGACAGAAGCATGTCGCCTGGATCCGCACCGGGATACCCTGTCCATTCCTCTTCCATGAAAGGAGTGATTACATTCCGTTGAATTCTTTTTGACTCGTCAAAATCTACTTCTAACATGGTCTTAAACTCGGATTGCATTTCATCAACCATCTGCTTGTTTGCAATACCCTCAGATAATAATTTCTGCGTATAAATTTCACGCGGATTCATATGAGCAGCTATTGCTTTGTAAAGAATAGGTTGCGTGAAACGAGGCTCGTCTCCTTCATTGTGCCCGTATTTACGGTAACACAAAAGATCTATAAACACATCACGTTCATATCGCTGGCGGTACTCTATCGCTAATCTCATGGCGTGAACCAGTGCTTCTGGATCGTCCCCATTAATGTGGAGAACAGGAGCAAGAATTACTTTAGCAATATCCGTACAATAGGTTGAGGAGCGTGCGTCTTTATAGTTGGTGGTGAATCCCACCTGATTATTGATCACTATATGCAGAGTCCCGCCGGTTTTATAACCGTCTAGCATCTCCATTTGAATCGTTTCATATACAACTCCTTGAGCAGCTATAGCGGCATCTCCGTGAATGAGAATTGGCAGTACTTTATTGCCTTCAAAGTTATAATCCTTATTTATTTTTGCGCGTGTAATACCCTCAACAACTGGGCCCACAGCCTCTAAGTGTGATGGGTTAGGTGCAATATTCATTTTAACCGAGTGGCCATCAATGGTTTCATGAACGGTGGTGTAACCCAAATGGTACTTCACATCACCCTCAATAGTAACATCATCAAAAGCTTTACCCTCAAATTCCGAGAATATCTGTTCTCTAGGCTTTCCAAAAATGTTAGTTAACACATTCAACCTTCCACGATGCGCCATGCCCAAGACAAATTCCTTAACACCATGACGAGCTCCGTGATTGACGGCTTCATCTAATCCTGGAATAAGCGATTCAGCTCCCTCAATAGAAAAACGTTTTTGACCCACAAACTTGGTATTCAAAAACGACTCAAAACTGACCGCTTCGTTCAGTTTATGAAGGATGTGTTTCTTCTCTTTTGTGTTTAGTTTAGGTTGGTTGTCATCTTTATTGATCCAATTCTTAACCCAGTTTCGACGTTCATCGTTGCGAATATAATTGTATTCCACACCTATGCTTTGACAATATATAAGCTCCAAATGCTGAATGATTTCGCGCAACTTACGCGGACCAGAAGCGCCTAACTCAGTGGCAGCATTGTATGATATGTCAAGATGCTCTTTTGATAATCCAAAATTCTCCAGCGCTAAGGTGGGCTTATACTCTCTACGCTCACGAACAGGGTTGGTATGAGTAAACAAATGACCTCTGGAACGGTAGCCTTGAATAAGGTTAAGAACGTGAAACTCTTTGATCACTTCGTCAGGAGCGCCGGCTTCAATTAAATCTTCTTCTGAGTAGACCTCCTTCGCAAAGTCATACCCTTGGAAAAACGCCCTCCATCCAGGCTCAATGTCATCAGGATTTTTAAGATAGCTTTCGTACTGTTCATCTATGAACTGTGCGTGCACACTACCTAAAAATGAAAATCTGTCCATTTCAATTTGTTGGAAATTCAATCAAAAATACAACACAAAACGTGGACAAGTATTGGATTGTGACAATAATCATAGCGGCTTATCATATGGCGCAATTAACGCATAGCCGCATTTCAAAAAAAGCCCCGAAACGGGGCTTTTTTTTTAATATTCTTCTTCGTTCCAAAGGAAATCTTCCTCGGAAGGATAGTCGGGCCAGATCTCTTCTATACCCTCATATGTTTCTTCTTCTTCTTCTTCAATAGCTTGTAGATTTTCTACAACTTCAAGAGGGGCACCCGTGCGAATAGCATAATCAATAAGCTCGTCACGAGTTGCAGGCCATGGGGCATCACTTAAATAGGATGCTAATTCTAAAGTCCAGTACATAATTTATATCGAACGTTTAATTCTTTATTTCGTGCAAATGTAGTTTTTTAGTTCACTTGTGCAACTTCTTTGCTTAAAATGTAACCTCCTAATAATTAGGAGTCCAAACTACCTCATCCAATCCTTCTGTATATAGAACGTATCTCGCTTGAACAAACAGGAAGTCTGAGAGCCTATTTAGAAACAGTGGTATTTCGGTCTTTACCTCGACCTGCTCTGACAAAGCCACTATGAGGCGTTCGCTTCTTCTACAGATAGTACGCGCCACATGACACATAGATGATGCCTTCGAGCCACTTGGAAGGATAAAATTCTTGAGCTCCGGTAATTTTTGACTCCAACGGTCTATCTGGGTTTCAAGTTCCTTAACCAGTGATGAACTGATCTGCGGCATGGGAAATGAAGCTTTTCCATCCAGCGCTAAATACGACCCCATGGAAAACAACTCTGATTGAATCTCTTGTATCAAAGGAAAGCAGCCCGAAGGAACCTCCGCTGAAACAAGGCCTAGCCATGAGTTCAATTCATCAAGCGTACCATATGCTTCTAATCGCAAGTCCGACTTAGACACCCTAGTGCCGGTAAGTAATGAGGTGGTCCCCTTATCTCCTGTTTTTGTGTAGATTTTCACTAGTAGGCGCGTTCGTTTCTCTTTTCAACGTAGAAAATAAAGCTCTTGTTCACGACTCTGTTTCCTCCTTCGGTTGGATAGTTTCCTGTGAAGTACCAATCCCCTGGATGGTTTGGACAGCTCTTGTGAAGGTCTTCAATGTCTTGATAAACGATGCTAACTTTCGCTCTTACCTCAGGTGGCGTCAACAGTTCAGCAATCTTGTCGCTGATTTCTACCGCAGTAAATGGCTCGTAAATTTCTTTTACAAAGTTCTTGATCTCACCGTCTGGCATCGCCTCTTGGGCTTTACACTTTTGGTAGATTTCTTCTATTAAATAAGATCGACCTGATTCTGTCAAAAGCGCTACCGCAGCGCGAAAGGCAATGAAATCACCCATTCGAGCCATATCTATGCCGTAGCAGTCAGGATAACGTATTTGTGGCGCAGAAGAGGCAACTATAATATGCTTGGGGGACAATCTGTCAAATATTTTAAGGATACTTTGCTTTAGCGTGGTACCTCTAACAATACTATCATCTATTGCAACCAAATTATCATTAGGTCCAACAGATCCGTGGGTGATGTCATAAACATGACTGACTAATTCATCTCTAGTACTGTCTTCTGCAATAAACGTACGCAGTTTCACGTCTTTCCACGCTACTTTTTCCACCCTTGGTCTAATAGATAGAATTTCCTTTAGTTGGTCATCCGTTGGGTTACCGAGCGCCTTTATTCTGTCAAATTTCATGTTGTTGAAATGGTCTTCCATTCCTTTCACAACACCATAATAACTGACCTCAGCCGTATTTGGAATGAATGAAAATACCGTGTTCTCAACGTCTCCTTCCACTTTCTCGACCAGTTTTGGGACCAATCGACGGCCCAACTCTATGCGTTCTTTATAAATATCTCTGTCGTTTCCTCTTGAGAAGTAAATACGCTCAAAAGAACACGCTTTATACTCAAGAGGCTCCTTAATCTGCTCTATAGAAACCTCACCATGGTGCTTTACGATTAATGCCGCACCAGGAGGAATCTCTGAAATAGCGTCTGTGGGTAGATTCATTGCTGACTGAATCACTGGACGCTCAGATGCCACTACAACAATTTCGTCGTCATAGTAATAAAAGGCAGGACGAACACCTGCAGGATCACGTAACACAAATGAATCTCCGTGTCCCATCATTCCTGCCATGGCATAACCACCGTCCCATTTTTTCGAAGCACTTTTAAGAACACCTGCAACATCTAGTCTCCTGGCAATTTCAGCAGTCGCCTCTTTTTTACTAAAGCCTTCTTCTTTTAATTCATAGTACAAACGATCATTCTCCTCATCCAGGAAATGGCCAATTTTCTCCATGATCGTAACCGTATCTGCTTTTTCTTTTGGGTGTTGTCCAAGCTCAACTAATTCAGAGAAAAGCTCGTCAACATTAGTCATATTGAAGTTACCTGCAACAATTAAATTACGAGTTGGCCAATTGTTTTGACGCAAAAACGGGTGACATGCCTCTATGGTGTTTCCACCATAAGTTCCGTAACGCAAATGGCCTAAAAACACTTCTCCTGTAAAGGGAAGATTTTTCTTTAACCAGGGTACGTCTTTCAATAAATCCGTGTTCGTGCCAATTCCTTCGGCTATTCTGCCTTGAATTTTCCCGAAAATGTCTCCAATACTATTAGGATCTACACTGCGGTACCTGGAGATATAACGCGTACCAGGATCCATATTGAGCTTTATATTCGCTATACCAGCACCATCTTGACCACGATTGCGCTGTTTCTCCATCAGAAGATACATTTTGTTCAGGCCGTAGAAAGCAGTGCCGTACTTCTCAACGTAGTACTCTAGAGGTTTTCTGAGTCTTACAAATGCAAGTCCACATTCGTGTTTGATCGCGTCACTCATAGAAGGAAAATTGTAAGTGGTGAAATTACCATAATTCACTGCCGTTATCAATAATGTTTATAGGAATTGCTGGAGGTCTAAATTCAACCACTCGAGTGCCGCTCCATGCAGCAACTTTCCCTTTCGCTCTTCACTCCACGGCATACTGCCAATAAGCTTTCCAGGCTCTAACTCGCCTAGTGGAAATGGATAGTCTGTGCCCAGAGCAACCCTGTTCTCACCTACCATTTCGACAATATGATCGAGCATTTTTTGATCATGAACCAGTGAGTCTAACCAAAATTGGCCTAAATACTTCTCTGGTGAAACAGGATTATCTATAGCTACAAGATCCGGACGTACATCAAAACCGTGCTTTATCCTACCCAATGTTGCGGGGAAAGATCCACCACCATGGGCAATAGCAATGCGAAGATTTGGCAGTCGCTCAAAGACGCCGCCAAATATCAAAGAACATATAGCAAGAGAGCTTTCAGCAGGCATACCAACCAACCAAGGCAACCAGTATTTGGGCATTTTTTCCTTTGCCATCATGTCCCAGGGATGAACGAAAACAGCCATATCTAAATCTTGACAAGCTTCAAAAAATGGGAACAACTCTGGGGCATCTAGGTTCCAATCATTCACGTGTGTTCCAATCTCAATACCTTTTAGTCCAATTTCCTTGCACCTCCTTAGCTCTTGAATAGCTAACTCAGGACTCTGCATAGGTACTGTTCCAAGGCCCACAAATCGCTTAGGCTGTTTCACGCAAATCTCGGCAATGTGGTCATTTATAAACCTCGCTACCTCTAGCGTGTCTTTGGGCTTTGCCCAATAACTAAACATCACAGGCACCGTTGAAAGTACCTGCACGTCCACGCTGTGCTGTTCACAGTCTAACAAGCGTACAGAAGGATCCCAGCAATTTGCCCCTACCTCTCTGAAAAAGGTTTCATCTTTCATCATTCTCGCGCAAGACGGCATATGATGGTCTAGTGATATAAAGCCCCCATAACCAAACCTTTCGCGGAAATTCGGAATATCTCTTGGGAGTATATGGGTATGAATATCTACCGTAAAATTTCTTGAGGTCACCTCACACATACTTAAATAAATCTTGAATCAGCCTCCATGACTTGGTGGCAACTATTACACGTCCTAAGATCATGACTCGCGTAATATTCTTTGAATTTTGGCAGGAACTCATTTTCAATGTCCTTGAGTTCAAAAAACGTCTCATGTAGCTTTTCGTTGCATGAATCACAGAACCACATTAAGCCATCCGTAAAGCCACGCCCTTGACGTACACGTTCAATGACCAAGCCCAAACTTCCCTCGTGACGAATAGGACTGTGTGGTGTTTTTGCTGGAACGACCATCATATCTCCTGGCCCCAGTTCCAATGTTTCCGCCTTGCCATTTACCTGAACCTTAACCGTAATATGGCCTTCAAGTTGATAGAAAAATTCCTCCGTCTCGTTATAGTGGTAATCCTTACGAGCATTTGGACCCGCAACCACCATCACGATGAAATCATCGCTGTCTGGCGTCAGGTTTTTATTAGCAACAGGAGGCTTGAGCAGATGTCTGTTCTCGTCCAGCCACTTTTGGAAATTAAAAGGCTTCAATAATGACATGAGTGTTGAGTTTAAAGCGACAAGTTAGGGAAATTCGTGGTTGATGTGCAGGCAGTGTTTGGCTTGCGTATCTTCGTAGGAACAGATTGACCTTATGAAGATTCTCAACTATATAAATGGAGTGTTACAAGCTCCAGTCAACAACAAGTATTTAGACAATACAAATCCCGCTACAGGGGAAATCTACGGGAACATTCCTCGGAGTGATGCTGAAGATGTGGAGGCAGCCGTTATGGCAGCAAAAAAGGCCTTTCCTTCGTGGAGCGCGCTCTCTGCGGGGCAACGTTCAAATTGGCTTTTAAAAATTGCACAGGCTATTGAAGATCGCATGGATGAGCTCGCTTTAGCCGAAAGTGTGGATAATGGGAAACCCCTTTCTCTCGCTAAGGCCGTAGACATTCCGCGAGCTCGCGACAATTTCAAGTTTTACGCAACTGCCGTTTTACACGACGCCTATGAAACCCATGACATGGGTGCAGATGGATTCAACTACACGCTACGTCAACCTATTGGTGTCGCAGGTTGTATTTCTCCATGGAATTTACCGCTCTACCTCTTTAGCTGGAAAATAGCTCCAGCTTTAGCCTCTGGAAATACGGTGGTGGCAAAGCCATCTGAGGTCACACCTGCGACGGCTTATTTACTTAGTGAAATACTACGTGATATAGACTTCCCAAAAGGCGTACTTAATATTGTCCATGGACTAGGTGGAGAAGTGGGAGCGTCTATTGTAGAACACCCAGATACTCAAGTTATTTCCTTCACTGGAGGGACAGAAACAGGAAAAGCTATTTCCAAGGTGGCTGCGCCGATGTTTAAAAAACTTAGCCTAGAATTAGGGGGGAAAAATGCCAATGTGATTTTTAACGATTGTGATTTTGATGAGGCCGTAAAAACCAGCGTGAGATCTTCCTTTTCTAACCAAGGCCAAATATGCCTTTGCGGTTCTAGAATTTACGTCCAGCGTGGCATCTATGATAAATTTAAAGCTGCTTTCCTTTCTCGCGTTGCAGGATTGACAGTTGCAGATCCCTTATCACAAACCTCAAGAATGGGAGCTATAGTAAGTAAGGATCATTTTGAGAAGGTGCTCTCTTATATTGAATTAGCAAGGGAAGAGGGAGGAACAATACTCGCTGGAGGGCATGCAGTTAAATTAGAGGGACGGTGCGAAAATGGCTACTTTATTGCCCCTACCGTCTTTGAGAATTTACCCATAGGTTGCCGCACAAATCAAGAAGAGATCTTTGGACCCGTAGTAACACTAACTCCTTTCGACACGGAAGAAGAAGCGTTATTACTTGCGAATGGGACTGTTTATGGACTTGCCTCGACAGTATGGACAACAAACCTGCAAACGGCGCATAGAATGGCTGCAGGATTGCATGCTGGTATTATTTGGGTGAACTGTTGGTTAAACCGCGATCTCAGAACACCTTTTGGAGGTGTTAAACAGAGTGGCGTTGGTCGTGAAGGTGGCTTTGAAGCTCTTAGATTCTTTACTGAGCCTAAAAATATTTGTATCAAATTATAATTAGACCATGAGTACAATATCAGAAAAGGCTAATAGCCTTCACAACAGTGCGAGAACACAGAAACCTAGAGGCCAGTTTTCTAACTCAGAAGAGTATACTCTAGTGGACGCCTATAAAGTGCAGCATGCGCTCATTCAACGTAGAATTGAAGAAGGTTTTCCATTGATTGGTGTGAAAATGGGTTTTACTTCGAAGGCAAAGATGACACAGATGGGAGTTGATGATATGATCATAGGCCAATTAACGGCTGACATGACCATCCATCGAGATCAACCATTTCAAAAGAAACTATTTATTCACCCTCGCGCTGAGCCCGAAATCGCCTTCAGACTGTCTGAAGACATCATCGGACCTTTGACCGTAGACCAGCTCCACCTTTATATTGATGGCGTGGCAGCAGCAATTGAAGTCATTGACTCGCGATACGATAATTTTAAATTCTCTTTAGAAGATGTAGTGGCAGACAACTGCAGTTCATCTGCCTATGCGATAGGAGATTGGTGCGAAGTTCCATTGGGGTTAAATGGCTTAGACATGACCATGACCTTTGATGGAGCAATAGCCGCACAAGGAAATAGTGACGCTATTTTAGATAATCCGTTTGAAGCTTTAGCCGCAGCTACAAGACTTGCATCAGAATATGGAATTGCGTTGAAGTCTGGAATGGTAGTTCTCGCGGGAGCATCTACAGCAGCGCATTTTATCCAAGAATCCTCTAACGTTACTCTTGATGTAGACGGCTTAGGCGTGGTTTCATTCAGTGTCGTATAAAAAAAGCAAGCCGCTTCGGGGTACGAAGCGGCTTGCTGAACAAAACCATGTTGCGTCAAGTGAAATTAACCATTTACACTCTATCTAAAAAGACGCTGCTTATACAATGTCAAATCTTATGCCAAAGAAGGGTAAAGAGATGTTAATTCTATAGTTCAACACCAAGGCTGACAAGTATTTGTGATCGCTCGTAGCTCAGTGGAATGTCGTTCCAGGTTCCCGTGTGGTCCGTAAAACTACTGTAGTAGGTAACGTCAACGCTGACTTTCCATAAATCAATCCCTAACGATGCATTATAGCCCGCCGTTGGTGTGTCAAATGTATTATTGAATGCGTTGTTACTTATTGTCCCTTGATAATGCACCCCGCCTTCTGCTCGAGCAAATTTCAACAGACGTATTCCTATCCCTGCATCTAGTTGAAGGTATTTTTGGTCAAATCGCTCGTAAAACAAATCATTGTTGCCATCGTTACCCTCCAAAAAATGAGTGTTTTTCGCATAAAAAAGCGACCCAGACGTGTAAAGCTGATCGCCTAAATATTGTCTCCCGAAAACGCCTATATGATATCCATTATCCGTAGTCTCTCCTTCAAAAATCTCCTGTGCGGATGCTGAAGCGACATCTAACCCAATGGCATTAAGCTCATAATTCAAGCCTGTTCGTACTCCCCATTTACTCTGTCCTGTAGCTGAAACTGTTAGCACAAACGAAGCCAATAATATTATGTTTTTCATAGAACTCTTTTCTTTTGTCCTATGACTAAGGCAGTAATTGTGCCAATTGATCCTGAATCTGAGGATTAATTACATAGACCACTTGTCGCTTATCCGTTGGAGATTTCTCACGAAGAACGATCTCTACTTCGAAAATTCGTAATCCCAATCCGTTTAATTCCTTTAGAAATATGCTGCGTTGACGACGCTGAACCTCCCAGCTTTTTTTTTGAACATTTAAAATACTGTTTAAGTCATCTGCGAGTATGGGACCGCTCAAGAGCTGGCGCAGTAAGTTAGTTTGTACTGTACTAAAGTAGCTTTCGGTAGCCTTCATTTTCGCTATCTTTCCATATAATCTTTGCCACGAGATTGTCGTTAGAAAAACGATCACCATAAGTGCTAATCCTAAAAACGCAATACGCAAAGATCTGTCTCTGGTTGAGGTAAATAAAGTTACTTGACCTCTATTCTGGCTTTGACCCGTCAAATACTCAAAACTATATCCTATGGGAAGAACATCACTGATTTTTGGTATGAGCAAAGTATACTCATTTAACGAATACATGCAATTAAGACTACTCATAAGACCTGTTTGATTGTATAACAACCCGTTTTTCAAACCCCTATCAATGACAGTATTCCTATAAAAATCAATCTCCCATGCCCAGTTATTACTCATTACTAAAAGCGTAGTATCAGTCATTCGATGCATCTTAAAAAGCTCGACTCCTTTGTTAAAAGCAACATTCGTATTCCCTTGTTTTGACCAGGTGTGAGTTAGAAAGTCATAAGCAAACAATACACCGTTACGCGTTGTATAAAGCACTTCATGTTGTCTATCATAAAAGCACAAGGGAACTATTCGATTTCCTCCTTCAGGTATATTAACAGAAAAAGGTGCGTTGGACATAAAGTTCCACTCCCTTCTTACTTCAGAAAAATAGGTCAATAAATTATTTTCAAGCCAAAAACCATAACCACCAAAAGAGAAAATAGTGTCGTTCCTCTGAAATTGATAAGCATCAAAATTATACCCTTGATAGAAAGTTCGATCTTGACGGTCAATCCTATTATTGACTGTATCAATTTCAAACACTTGGCCGGATCCAGAAAAAGTAGCCAACAACAATCCATTCGTTAAAAACAGATGACCTTTTTTACCTACAAGAGCATTGCCTTTGTCGTAATTAATGATAAAGCGTTGTAATGTGTCTATATGATCCTTGAAATATGCGAGGTGCTCACCCGTAACCATGGATAAAACGTGAATACTACTATCAACAGATGAGCTCCACGAGACCGTCCCCTTTATTTCTTTAGCGTCAGCATGGCCTAAGCAACATAATGACAGCAATCCTAAAATAAGTGATTTATGTTTTATAAACATGTTACTGTATGTTATCACAAATAAGTTCTACGTAAAAATACGTAAAAATCCGATCTGCAAATGACCAGTAAATTTAGAGCTCCTGTAAAGCCTAGAATCCTAAAAAGGACTCTTGGCTTTTTTATTCCTGTTATAAAGAATTAAAGTGCCTCCATAAAACTTTGGAGGTCGGAGAGCTGAGATGTCGAAAGCCCAAGCGGTTGAATCAGTAGCGACTGATAATCATGTAATGTCCCACCGGCATTGTATTGAAGTAGCACATCCTCTAATGTTGCAACAGAGCCATCATGCATGAAAGGTGCTGTTAGCGCTGCATTTCGCAAAGAGGGCACTTTGAAGGTATAGAAGTCTGAAGAATCTAGTGTAAGCTGACCGCGGCCGTAATCACCGTCTAACATGGAGGTGCCATTGTTATGAAAGGAATAGTCCGTAAATAGTGGCCCCGAATGACATTTAGAGCAGTTTGCCGCTCCATAAAATAATTCCATACCTCTTTTAGCAGATGGAGTTATCGCATTATTGTCTCCAGAAATGTATGCATCTATATCAGCATCCTTATAAATTAATGTCCGCTCGTATTGTGCAATAGAACGCGTTATAGTATAAGCGGTGGCAGAATCATTAAAAGCTTGTAGGAATAGTTTTTTGTAGGTGGAGTCCTGGTTTAACCTGTTTGCCAGTAGCACCATGTTAAACGCCATTTCGTTGTGTTCTTGAATGGGTACTAAAATTTGCATTTCCAAAGTGGGGACACCGCCTTCCCGCATGAAATAGGGCTGGTACCCTATGTTGAGTAAGGAAGGGGAATTTCGTACTCCCAGACGGCCTTCTACTCCTGGAGAAACAGTAAGATTATCTGCAAAAGCAAATTGAGATTTATGGCATGATGCGCAGCTTATAGAAGAATCTATACTGAGTATAGGGTCTTCAAACAATTGCCTGCCAAGGTTAATTTTGGATGCATCAGGTTGGTTGTCTTGAGGATAAGACATCTCTGGCCAGTTTGACAATGTGCCCGGAACTTCTGGATTGTTTCTTTCACAAGACGATATCAAGACTATAAGTCCTAGAGCAGCGAGTTTAAAACGGTGAGCTGAAGCGTTCATCTTGAATAAGTTCTTGGTCTGTCAATGTATGTAAAAAAGAGACTAGGTCACTTATATCTTGCTCATTCAACATTAATCCAGTTCCCATGGTCATTTGTAACGCCTGATCAAGTGTCGCACTGGATTGTAGTCCCGTATTATAGTGTTGCACCACCTCTTCGAGCGTTTGGAAAATTCCGTCATGCATATACGGAGGTGTAAGTGCGATGTTTCTAAGGGTGGGTGTTTTCATTAACCCTATTTCAGCAGAGTCTGCGGTTACGATAAAGCGTCCCAGGTCTGAGTTTAGTGAATCCGTACCGTTGTTCATGTAGGTAGGGGAATCAAACGTCTTGCCACCATGACAGTGCCCACAATCTGCGCCACTATCATCCGGAAAGAAGGGGTTGTATTCTCCAAAAAACAATTCACGACCGCGGTCCTCTTGTTCTGTAAGCAGCGCAGATCCATTAAGGTATTGGTCGTACTTACTCCTGTACGAGACAATGCTGTTCATAAACTGCTCTAACGCCAGTGAGACGAGATAGGAGCTTGGTTCCGCTGTTCCAAAGGCACGTAAAAACTGATGTGTATACAAGGTGTCTTGAGCGAGTTTTTCTATTACATTTTCCAATGTCTCGTCCATTTCTATGGCATCTTGTATAGGCATTAAGCTTTGATCTCTCAATTTTTCAACGCGTCCATCCCAGAAGTATCCATTCGTATTCCAAAGCATGTTAACCGCGCTCATGGCCTGTCGATGACCCATGTCTCCATGGATTCCAGTGCTAAATTTTGCGGTATCCGAAAATGCATTTACCTGCTTGTGACAAGAGGAACATGACATTGAATTATCTCCACTAAGTCGATTCTCGTAAAACAGCATCCTTCCTAGCTTTACGCCTTGATTGGTTAGCTTGTTATCTAAGGGAATATCTGGAGTAGAGAGAGCTCCGTATTCAAGTGAATAAGGAGTTTGGTCAACGACCGGTTCCGGTGGTGTTTTGGTACAACTCCACATTATTAATACTACAGCAATATTGAACCCTAAAACACGCATTATCTTACAACAACGCGTTCAGTGCTCATGCTTTTACCCTGTCTTAATGTCACAATATATATACCTGTTGTCTTCATTACGAAACGTTCGTTCCCGTGTTCTGAAGTACGGTGTTCAATTATTTGGCCTAATATATTTCTCACCTCTATCTGTGAACCAAATGGTACTGAAACCCAGAAGCTTCCATTCGTTGGGTTTGGATATATGGAGTAATCTAAAGACTTTAATTCCACTTCACTTAACGCGTCATTACCCTCTGACGAGGAGAATACGTGATTGTTCATGTTTGCTAACGCTTGACGCGCAGAACCTGTTTCTCCATGAGAAATCACTCCTTGACCGACCGCTACTCCTCGAGTAAGCGCATCATAGTTTGCCACTAATTTAATCTCTAACGTATCTGTACCCACAGCAACTCCTGAAGTTGATATCGTTTGCATCGCATAGTTTACATCGCCTAGGCCATGCAATTCAAAGCCTTGGTTAAAGGACGATGACCCCATACCTTCAGCAGCGATAAATCTATATCCCGCTGACCAACCCCAATGCATGGAAGGAGATTTAGGCGCTAGAGGGCTCTGTGGTGAATACGTGGATGGATCCAAGTGATTTAAGCTCGTGCCCACTCCAATAGCGAATCTTACAGCGGTAATGCTGTCAAGACTCTGGCTCCCTAAATAAAGGTTTGTTGAAGCAGCGTCTAGCGCATCAATAAGCAATACTTCGGGGTAGTTAAATACCGAGTCATTGTCATAGATCACTTGTATATCTCCCATGTAATATTCTAAGCGTGAAAACTTGACCTGGTTACCTAGGTTATTCACACCTATGGAAGAAGTAGTTAAGGGCGCAGATGCCATGGTATGATCTATGGTCAATACCAACTCTTTTGTGGACTGCGAAAAGAGGGATACACTTAATGCTAGGGCAAAAAAACTGTAGGCAAATTTTTTCATGATAGATGTCATATTTTTAGCAAGTTAACCATTTACTGGTGTGAGTTGTTCATACGTAGAAAATTTAAAACAATAAACCTATGGCCTTGTTGTACCTGATCTAATCAACGCGTTATATGGAACCACGAGGCACCTTGTTAAAAAAGATAAGACCAGAAATTAAGTCCGTTAATACGAAGGCGCAATCTCTGGACATAGAAACTTTCCAAAACGAGACTTTAAGACCGATTTTGAAATTTCAAAACGATCTACTTCTAGAAGTTTATCGACAATACATTGCTCAATACAAGAATGCTTTTTACGAATTACACGAGCTACAGAAACCTGATTACATTAATCATTCTCTAAAAGCAAACCATACCTTTAGAAACCTCATGATTGGCACGGTCATAGGACTGTTTTCCGTAGAGGAATACCTTTATTATGCAGGGCAATCTTCCGTGATTAATAAACGTATCATTTCGATGCTGGTCCAGCGTTACCAAGACCAAATGCATCTTTTAGATCAAAGACTCTCCATTTGAGTCGGTCGTCAGCACGTCTGACATAAAATCCACAAATGGTCGAATATCCTGTACAGCACTGCTAATACGCTCAGAGAAAGCACTGTTTTCCACTTCGGAGTTATTAAAATGAATCATAAACAAGAATTGCTTCTTTCGAATCAAATCAATATCTGGGTGGTCCTTGTCAAAAGCTCTTGGTGCTGATTTTAACTCATCACCTGTTAATTCTCCCCAAGTGTTTTTAACTGATTTTTGGCTGATAATTTCTCTGAACTCGTCACCTGAAACAGCCAATTCCTGGCGAATGCGCAACAGATCTTTCGGTTCAGGCGCCCAAAAACCACATGCTAAGAAACTATCCTCTGGAGAGATGTGTAGGTAATAACTCCCCCTATTGTTTGGCTGTGCACGACGAAAAGCAATACCGAAATTGGTTTTATAGGGTGTTTTGTTTTTTGAAAAACGGACATCTCTATAAATGCGCATTAGCTTCCACCCTTCCAGCGAATCATGAACACTAATTTGATTAAATAACTGGACACAAAATTCCTTGACTTCCGTTTCAAGCTCTTTGAAGTGAGGCTTTTGCTTTTCAAACCAATCTCTAGTATTATTCTCTTTGAGACTGCTGAAAAACTGAAAAACTTTTGGATTGATACTATTCATGGAACTTGACTGGTTTAAAATGTGATCAAAGTCATCACGTTCAATTGATCACGACTGGAACTCTCAAACAACTGATTCATATAGCCCGCTTCTATACGCGTCTGTTTATTTAATTGATAACCAACGCCCACGTAAACTCGATTGCGATCAAAAAAAGCGCTTTTGGTGTTAAGAAACACTTCATTGTAGGCAGAAAGATAAAGCATTGAGCGGCTGTCTTCAGCTTTGATTAATGGGAGTTTAGCAGCTAAGAAATAACGTAAACGCATTTTATAATCTCCTTCAATAAAACGTTGCTCAAAGCGATAGCGATGAGTGAGTGAAACTATACCAATGCGGTCCTTGGAAATAAATTGCTGAAAAATACGATGTTCATTTACGAACACTTTATCTTCTGTTTGAGGCACGTAATTCCCTGACAGTATGTACCCGTAACCCAACAGAACATTATGATTATTATCAGATATATTATAACCAAGCCCTGTCCTTAACAACAGTTGTTCTAAATCTCCAACAACGTCATAATTGCGATACTGGACCTCATTATGGATGTTCCATTTACTATTCAATTTTTTACTTCCAATGTAAATAAGCCAGTTTCCTAAGTCACTCTCTTGAGCCATCATGTTATTAGGAAACATGAGTAGAGTGGCTAATCCTACAATTAAAAACTTCGCCTTTTTAAACATAATGAGTAATCTCTCCATTAAAGAATTCAGGACTTACTTTTAAGATTGTCCCGTGCTATTTTCCTTATTTCAAACATTTTATCGGGGGTAGAGTTCAAAATAAAGCTCCATCACCGGATAAATTGGCATCACCTGTTGTCAGAAGCGCGAGCACATTCTTTAGAGCAGTAGAATAACCATTAACAACAACCTGAACCTGGGGTACAATCAGGTTGAATCGTCTGTTTTGGTTTTCTCTCTGGTATACCACATTTGTCTTTCGCCAAGCAATCCGTTTGCAAGGCTGTAAGAATGAATTGGTAACCATCGTGGGACAATCCGTACACTTCGATTGTTGCACCTTGGTACTCTACTCGCAATTCAGCCTCTCCCCTTAGTTGTAATTGCTGGGTGGAAGCTTCTAGAATTACTTTAAGTTTTGGCAACGTCAACCTGTGGTCGTAATCTTCCGCAGTATACATTTGAAGGTTGACCAGTGACTCCTTGCGCATGACTCCACCGCAATCCAAGAAAAAACGATCGAGCTGACCAACCTCCGTAATATGAAAATGAGCAGGGACTGCAGTCCCATTAGGCAAGGCAAAAGATAATTCGTTGGTATAATCTAATTGCGAATAAAATTCCTGTAAAGTCATCTTTGATTATTTGGCTCCAAAGTTACATTCTATCTCGACATTGAACCGTAATGGTAGTGTGTTGTGAAAACTTAACATTGAGTTTACACGACCTTATCTTTCCCGTAACAGAAAAATAACAAAAAAATTCACCTTTGCATTAAAATTACTCATTTCATGAATTCAAGAACGAGTATTGCGTTTGCCATCATTATACTTTGCAGTTTTAAAATGTCAGCACAGCAAGGCGTAAATGAAATAAGTTTCGGGAAAGGTCTATTAAACTATGTTGCTGCAGACAGCAGCTTTAGTGTAAAATTTGCACCAAGATTTCAAGTACGTTATTACGGAACGAGTGATTTTTCCGACGATGGCCTAGCACCTGTAGATCATGACTTTTTGGTACGTCGTTCAAGATTTAAGTTTGACGGATGGGTTGTACACCCAAGCATTGGATACAAAATGGAATTTGGTTTGTCAAATAACGATATGTCAGGTGCTAATGCGTTCACAAAAAATTCTCCGCGATACATTCTTGATGCCGTCATTAAATGGAAATTCGCACCGGGCTTTGAACTCTGGGCTGGCCAAACAAAACTTCCTGGCAATGTTGAGCGTGTAATTTCTTCTGCCAACTTACAGCTGGTAGATCGTTCCTTACTGAACAGTAAGTTTAATATTGATCGCGACTTGGGGATACAGTTGCGTCACACCACGAAACTTGGTGGACAATTCATTTCCAAAGAAAAATTTGCGATCTCTCAAGGAGAAGGTAGAAATATTGCCACAGGTAATGAAGGTGGTCTTCAATACACAGGACGTGTAGAATTATTCCCTCTAGGTGGCTTTACCAAAAAAGGTGAATACATGGGCTCCTCTACGGTTAGAGAGGAAAAGCTAAAAATAATGGCGGCTTACACTTACGACTTCAATGCAGATGCCTCAAAAACAAGGTCCAACATGGGAGACTACATGTTTCTTATGGATGGCTCGCTACATCAAACGAATATTACTACGCAGTTTATTGATCTAGTCATGAAATACGAAGGGTTTTCTTTGATGGCGGAATATGCAGATCGTAGCGCTACGAACCCTATTGCAGTGGAATTGGACGGAACCGAAACTGGAGACATCGTCACTGTAGGAAGTGCTTTTAATATGGCAGTAGGTTACTTTATTTCAGAAAAAATAGAAGTTGCAGGTCGTTATACAACGCTCAACTATGCTGACGTAACAGGTACTTCTCCTGCAACCATGTACACTCTGGGTCTGAATAAATTTGTTGTTGGTCACAAACTAAAGGTGCAAGGTGATATTAGCTACTCAACTAAAAATGGAGAAAGCGACGCAATCATTTTCAGAACAGGATTTGAATTGCATTTCTAACTTAACCTTCAGATAACATTGCAGGTATAAATTAGCCCTACGAAACACAAACACTATGGACAGTATATTTTACTTGATGATCTTCGCACTGGCAATTTTAGCAGTTGCTGATCTTATTGTAGGTGTCAGCAATGATGCCGTGAACTTCTTGAATTCAGCGATTGGCTCTAAAGTCATTTCATTCAGGAATATTTTGATTATTGCCAGTTTAGGCGTTTTTGTCGGTGCTGTATTCTCTAGCGGCATGATGGAGGTAGCACGAAAAGGGATCTTTGTGCCCTCTAAATTCTATTTTGATGAGATCATGTTCATTTTCATGGCGGTCATGATTGGAGATATTCTGTTATTAGACTTCTTCAATACCCTAGGCATGCCTACATCGACTACTGTATCTATCGTTTTTAACTTACTTGGTGCTGCTGTTGTAATGGCATTGATAAAAATTGGCCTGTCAGATACCGAAACCGCAGCTGATCTATCCAATTACATCAACACTGAAAAGGCGAAACAGATCATCTCAGGTATTCTTCTTTCTGTTGTCATCTCCTTTACTGTGGGTATGATTGTACAATGGGTCTCCAGATTAGTATTCAGCTTCCAGTACGAGAAAAAAGTAAAAAACTTTGGTTTCATTTTCGCAGGCATCTGTTTAACTGCAATCGGGTACTTTATATTCTTCAAGGGTCTTAAAGGCACACCTTTCTATGGCGATATAAAAGGCTTTCTCGCTCAGAATACTCTTTTAGTCATTGCATCGATGCTGGCATTTTGGACACTTTTAATGTTTATCATTGACAAAGTATTTAAGATCAATGTACTTATTATCGTAATAGGTCTTGGTACTTTCGGATTGGCGTTAGCCTTTGCAGGAAATGATCTGGTTAACTTTATTGGGGTACCTATGGCGGCTTACCACAGCTACGAAGCCTGGTCCGTATCCGGTATACCTGCCTCAGAGTTCTCGATGGAGATATTATCAGAAAAGGTTCCTACAGAGCCAGTTTTACTCTTCATTGCCGGAAGCATCATGGTGGTAACCTTGGCTTTCTCCAAGAAAGCACGCACCGTCTCAGATACCTCTATAGATTTATCTCGTCAGGGTGATGGAAGCGAACGTTTCCAACCTAATTTTTTATCTAGAAGCATTGTAAAAGGGTCAACTAAACTCGTAAACGCCATCAGTACTATTTTACCGTCTAGTGTTCAAGCAAGAATCACAAGCAGTTTCCAGACACCTGCACTTGAAATTTCTGAGGAAAAGGCTAAGGCGCTTCCAGCCTTCGATATGATTCGTGCATCTATCAATCTTGCCGTTGCAGGAATTTTAATTTCCATTGCAACGAGTATGAAGCTTCCGTTATCTACTACCTATGTCACCTTTATGGTAGCAATGGGTACATCACTTGCGGATCGCGCTTGGGGTAGAGAAAGTGCCGTTTATCGCGTAGCAGGTGTTGTGAATGTAATAGGTGGATGGTTCTTTACAGCGTTCAGTGCGTTTACATTCGCAGGTATCTTAACGTACATAATTTACATGGGACGCGGCGCTGCCATAGCAATTCTATTACTATTCGCCGCTGTTCTGGTTGTTCGGAATTATTTGAGCCACAAGAAGAAATCTAATGCACAATCGGATCATACTTCATTAAAAAAATCTGCCAGTCATACGGTACAGGAGATTATTGAAGAAAGCGCTGATAATGTTGCTAAATCGATGTATCGTACTACTCGGATTTTCAATGGTGTTGTAGATGGGCTGTCAAATCAAGATGCTGGCGCATTGAAAAAAATGCGCAAGCGGATAGGTACATTCGAAGAAGAAGTAGAATCCTTGCGAAATCATTTATTCTACTTTATCAAGAACCTTGACGAAACGAGCGTTCGTGGTTCTAATTTCTATATCATGGTTCTCGCGAATTTGACTGATGTGGTACAATCCTTAGAGTTTATTGCAAAAAAGAGCTATAAGCACATCGATAATAATCACAAGGCATTAAGTAAAAGTCAGATTAGTGATTTGAATGAAATCCAAAGTATGTTTAACGGGATACTTGTTTCGGTTGAGCAAGCATTTACATCACAGAACTTTAGTGATTTAAGTACTTGTCTAGAAAAAGAAGATTCAATTCTTGCATTGATATCAGAAAAAATTGATGTGCAAATAGCAAGAACTCGAAAGGAAGAAGTCAGCCCAAAGAATACGACACTTTACTTTAACCTTCTTCTAGAAACTAAAGATTTGGTCAAGGCTGTAATGCGATTGGTTGAGGAGTACCATAACAGTAGTTCAAACAGCTAAGTTTTAAATTCAATAATCTTTAACTTATAAATAAAACTACCGTTGTAGTTGATTTAAGTCCGCTCTATTTTCTTTGAGTATAGATATATTGAAAGCCTCGACCGCCTGCTCAATACGTTTTTTCCGGATGGATTCGCGGACTAAAATCGCTGGTCCTGTAATTAATACAATTGGGTACAGGGGAACAGTAACTATACCCCAAAAGTTATTCCAACCCCGAATTCTCTGCGCCGCGGAAAAATTTGCATAGGCTTCAAAACTTTGATCCATGGCAATCAATTTGGCCTCTTTCGCTGAAAGCGTATCATTTTGATAAATCACGCCCCTTCTTTTATATACCTTCATCTGGTCAATTTTGCGACTAGTCCGTGCTTCATTCAAAGGCTCCATATTGTTCGTTGCCAATGTTTCGAGCTTTCTATTAACGATGATCACATCTGGGTGGTTCAACTCCTGCGGTAGATCATTAGAAGTCGTGTCCTCGATTTCTGGTTCAACTTTAATAGAGACGTCCGTAGAACCCTGTTCTTCATTAAGGACCGTCGTCTGCGGTAATTCTGTGACATATGAGACCAAGGTGTCTTTATTATTATTTGACTTAGTGGATAACAAAATGCTAGGTTGTATCTCAGTTAGGGAGGGCGCAATTATATCTAATGTCTTTGGCAAAGAACCCCCATTGCGACGAATATAATTTCTAAGATTTCTCAACTCCTCTTCACTAAGATCCCAGTTGACAAGAGCGGGGTATGTACGAAAGCACTTGTTATAATGCTGGTCATACTTGAAGTTCATTTTATACCCCTCGTAAATGATGGTCAATTGATGGAATTCAGCCGGTGTAATAGGGACAGTAATTCTAGCCTCTTTATAAAGTACTGAAGTAATGTTACCAAAATTATCATTATCAATTTTCAATTCCTGAGCAGCAGCTAAGGAACAAATCAATACAAGTAGGAGTGTTATGTAACTTTTCATTTTTTTAAATCTATACAAATGAAGTTAGTTGTTCATTGATGTTTTAACGTGAATGGTAATCTCAAATAAAGGGGTAATGTTACTAATTTCAGTAAACGAAAAAAGATTTTGACACGTATATGTTTCAGATATGAAACTTCTTGTATGTGTTATGAGCTACTATTTTGTTTTAGAAACTTGCAGGGACAAAATATCGAGAAAAATAAAACCCCACTGAAAAGTGAGGTTTTAAACTTGTGGAGAAGATGGGAGTAGAACCCACGACCTCTTGACTGCCAGTCATAAACGAAAGACAAACAGCAGCAAACATCAATTCAATAAATAAAAAAAATTGTCTTTTTAAACTTGGCTAGTTAAGAAACTCTAGAATCAAATCATAAATAGATATGTCTTTATAAAAGTTATATCCGATTCAATGTGTCACATTTAGTGTCACTTACTTCTGTGGGGTCTTTTTTATAATTGGTAAGAACAAAAAAAAACTTAAACCCCTATAAAACAGGGGATGTTCATTATAAATATATCATAAATAGCTATCACACCCCCTGTTTTATAGGGGTTTAATTTCCTTTTTGTTG
>CAJJCK010000110.1 GCA_905182675.1 uncultured Cryomorphaceae bacterium
ATTGGAGGACTCGAAAATAAAACTGGAGAAAACCGAAGATGCACTTCGTAAATCTGAAGAAGAGCTCAAGAACGTTCAAATACAGAGTGCTAAAAACCATAGCTCACTAAGCGCTGAATTATCAGCTACCCAAGAAAAATTACTTCATCAAAAAAATACTTTTGAGGCTCAAAAGAAAGAAGCTGCTGAAGCAAAAGAGCAAATGACTAATGAGTTTAAGGTTCTAGCCAGTCAAGTACTTGAAGAGAAATCAACCCAGTTTAAAGCGACCAATTCAGAAGCTTTAGAAAAACTTTTAGCTCCTTTTAAACAAAAGCTATCCGACTTTGAGAGTACTGTGAAGGAAAGTCATAAAGAGGAGCTCAAAAATACAAGTGCCTTGATGGCTAATATTCAAACGCTTCAAAATATGAATTCTCAACTATCTGCAGAAGCGAGTGGATTGGCCAAGGCTTTGCGAGGAGATACCAAGAAACAGGGCAACTGGGGGGAATTTGTCCTAGAGCGTGCACTAGAAATGAGTGGCCTAGGAAAAGATAAAGAGTACTTCGTTCAAAACAGTGAAACTACTGCAGATGGTAGAAGGCTTCAGCCTGATGTGATTATTCAATTGCCCGAAAACAAAAAAATCATCATTGATTCTAAGGTAAGCCTTGTGTCATGGGACAATCATGTCAATGCCGAGAATGATGAATCAGCTCAATCCAGTATGAAGGCACTGGTGGTTAGTATTCAAAACCATATTAAGGGGCTGGGTGAAAAAGATTACCCACAACTTTATGGAGGTGATACTCCCGAGTTTGTTTTATTATTTATTCCAATCGAAGCTGCTTTTATGGAGGCCACAAAGTTTGATGGTGGTTTATATGAGTATGCCTTTTCGCGAAAAATAATCTTGGTTTCCACTTCTACGTTGCTGGCGACACTAAAGACGATCGCTATGGCTTGGCGCCAAGAGAAACAGACCAAAAATGTGATCGAAATTGCAGAGGCTGGAGGAAAACTTTATGATAAATTTGTTGGACTTAGTGAAGACCTCACACGATTAGGTCAGCAATTCAAAACAGCACAAAATACTTACCAAGACACTATGAATAAAATGGTAGAAGGTAGAGGCAACCTGATTTCACAAGTGGAAAGACTAAAAAAGTTGGGAAGTAAGACTAAAAAAGAATTAGACAATAGATTAGTAGATCGTGCAGATCTAGGTGAATATTCAGATAAAAAAATTGAGGATAAATCCTCAGAACAGTAAACATGGCAAACGATCAACTTATCTACGGACTACGTCCTATTCTTCAGGCAGTTCAAGACAACCAGACCATTGAAAAAGTATTCCTTCAAAAGGGACTTAGTGGATCTTTATACGCTCAACTTGAAGGTACACTAAGAGATGCTGGCATTGAGCCTAAATATGTTCCGATAGAAAAACTCGACAGAGTTACCAGAGGGAATCATCAAGGTGCTGTTGCCTACCTGAGCCCTATTGATTTTTTCGACTTAGAGGAAATCGTAGTTGCTGCACAGGAACAAGGAAGGATACCCTTAATTTTAGCACTTGACCGAATTACCGATGTGAGAAATTTTGGAGCTATCGCGCGGACAGCAGACTGCTGCGGGGTTGATGCTATTGTGATTCCGAAGAACGACAGCGCACCAGTAAGTGCTGATGCGATTAGAACCTCAACGGGTGCGCTACTTGAAGTGCCAGTGTGTAAAGTCGCCCATATGAAGGATGCCTTATTTTTAGCACAAAGCTTAGGGTTAAAAGTAATAGCCGCTACTGAGAAATCAGAGACGGACATGTATGCAGCTCCATTTATGGAGGGATGTATGTTAATCATGGGAAATGAAGAAACTGGTGTTCACAAGAGTTTAATTCAGCTTTCTGACGCCCAAGCCTTAATTCCAATGTCCGGGCAAATCAATTCTTTAAACGTAAGTGTAGCTACAGGTGTGCTGCTTTATGAGGCGGTACGTCAAAGAAAAGCCTAGGGAATGATGAGACAAGTCTTACTTGCTGTACTAATACTCGCTAACCTTGCTGTTAGTGGACAGTTCAATTGTCAAAACAACAAGTTTGCACCTGTTTACCAATCGACCACACCTATTGACTATAACTCAAGGTCAGATACCGCCGATCTTCAATCTTTAAAGCTTGATATAGATACAAGAGGGTTCGGCAACGCTCAGCTCATCGGAAAAGCGGAATATCAAATAGGTGTTACTATAAATTTCACTCAACTGCGCTTCGACCTGCTTGGATTTACAGTGGATAGTGTGGTTTCCATGTATGGGCCATTATTGTTCAACCAGTCCGGTGAGCATCTCATCGTTTCAGATACTGCGCTAGCTGGAGATTCATTGAATTGGACCATTTACTATCATGGGAACACAACAGAAGACGCCAGTGGATGGGGCGGCATGCATCATGACGGCGCCTACGACTATAACTTAGGTGTTGGTTTCGCTGCGAATCCGCATGTTTACGGACGAAGTGTTTTTCCCTGCTTTGACAATTTTATTGAAAAATTCGTTCTTGAAGAAATGAATATTATCACCTCAAGTAGTAAGGTTGGTGTGAGTAACGGAATACTAAGTAACGTAGATACACTCATTACAGGAGATTTAATATGGCATTGGAAAGGCCAGGCGCCACTACCCTCGTACCTCGTAAGTGTAGCAGTTTCTGACTACCACAGACAGAGTTGGACGCATGGAGGTATACCTTTTGAGATTTATGGCAGAGCTCAAGACACCGCTAATATGAGTGCAGGGTTTATTCATCTGAATGACATCTTCGACGCTTTTGTTAATGAGTTTGGTCCGTACCCCTTCGAAAAGGTGGGTTATGCACTTACCATCACCGGTGCTATGGAGCATGCCGGAATGATTCACTTACCGCGAACATTGGCAAATATTAACCTCAACGGAGAAGATATCATCGCACATGAGCTCGCCCATATGTGGTTTGGTAATGCAATCACCACCTCAACGGCACAAGACATGTGGATTAACGAAGGGTTCGCTGAGTTTGGGTCACACTTTTATGAGGAAAAGATCTATGGTCGATCGAAATATGTCAACACCGTACAAAAAAATCAAGGCGTCGTATTAAAGCAGGCTGCTTTAAGTGATGGAGGTCATCTTGCGTTAAGTGGCGTCAATCAGGATCAAACTTACGGTATGCACACCTATCAAAAAGGCGCTATGGTAGCACACAACTTAAGAGAATATCTTGGAGATTCGCTATTTTCTCATGGAATGAGACAGCTTATTGCGTTACGGACGTATGGCAACTATGATGTGGATAGTTTCAAGCAAACGTTAGAGACTGCAACCGGAATAAACTTAACTGAGTTTTGGTTGGATTGGATTTACACGCCAGGATACCACAGCATCATTCCGCATAAAAAAAATTCATTTACATCTGGACAACAGCCTATTAGATTACATCGAATTCAAAGCAATGTACCCAACGGGGCATCTGCACAAGGGAAATCGACTCCAATATGGCTTTATAAACACAGCTATAATTCAGGCCACCAGGGTAAAGTTTTTTTAGGGTATTCTGGTGATTTCCCTGCTAATTACCAAGGAACACAAGATCTTCAAAGCGGTGCTGATTGGTTGAGTGTGAATGACAGTGCAGAGTCCTTAGGAGCCTCAGTCTATGATTCATTTGAATGGTCGGAATTAACAGGTACTAAAACCTTAGCGAACACGGGGGTAAAAATCACTCCAACGGGAAATCCAAATAACCTCAATGGAAGGTTCTATGTATGGCACCATCGCACTGAAGGTATGTATAGCGCCTCCGGTGAAATTGGATCTAATCATGTATACTTTATTGGGTACGAAGGAAGTCATAACCCTCCATTGGGAACATCCACGACCCTACCTTTTGAAGTAACGATCAAATACAACAAAAACCAAAATCAAGGGGGACTTGACTACGATC
>CAJJCK010000111.1 GCA_905182675.1 uncultured Cryomorphaceae bacterium
TTACAACACCACATAAAGTTAGCAGCGGTGTCATAATCATCCGGAGCGTTCATTATTTTTGGAGCAATTTCTATTAAGGTAGTCAGAATGCCTTCGCTTATTCTGTCTTGCAATGTAGCGGAGGTCGGGTAGGTCATATATTGCTCCATAACATGCGTAAAAGCATCTACAAGGCCATTAGCCAATTGTCGTTGAGGTAAGGATGCAACTACAGAAGGGTCGGAAATACTAAACTTAGGAAAAAGTCCTGGTCCACCCATGGCTCGTTTTTGTCCAATTTCCTTTCGACTAATTACGGCACCACTGTTCATTTCTGAACCTGTTGCCGGTAATGTCAATACCGTTCCAAACGGCATTCCAATTTCCGTTCTTATTCCTTTAGCAAGAATCTCCCAAGTATCCTCTCCTTTGTATAAAGCCGCTGACGATAAGAATTTTGTTCCGTCGATAACACTACCACCTCCAACTGCAAGAAGAAAATCAATTTCCTCCGTTTGAATGACCTCCAAGGCCTTACAAAGTGTACTATATTCCGGATTGGCTTCAATTCCACCAAATTCAGTGACCTGGTGATTTTTTAATGCCGTCCGTACGTTGTTATAAACCCCGTTTTTCTTTATGGAACCACCACCATAGGTCATTAAAACTTTAGCATTTTTTGGTATAAGGTTGCTGATTTGGAGGTGCTGGTCCTTCCCGAAAAATAAATGAGTAGGTAATTCTAGGTTGAAATTGATCATAGTAATTATCAGTGGTTAGAATCCACCAAAAGAGTAGCTGTAAAGCTGGGTTGATTTAAAAAGTAAGGTATCTGTTTCTCTTTTCTTCGTAAATAGAATCTACAGGGATCAAAATACCCGTTTCCTCGACTGCCCCAAAGTCACTATTTACAAAGGTTCCAAAAGTAATCATTGCGGGGCTTAAACCCATGTATTGCTTGATCAACGGTGGAATACTTTCACCATGTACGCTGATTAATTTACTCAATCCGCGCTGACCTTTTTTAAAGGCGGAAGCGAAATCATTATCATCCCTAGGGAAATACAACTCGAGTCCTTCAATTTCGGGTACGCTCAATGCCTCATGAGGTGTCATTAAGCGGTGGTTATCTGGGAAATAGTACTTTAGAAAGTTGAGTACCAAGTCTCGTGCATCCCGCTGATAACTTGGATACATGGTTACCTTGCCATAAAAATATCGCATATGCTTATAGGTTAAGCATATAGCGCCTAGCCCATCCCATATGTTATCTAGGGCAAACATCCCCTTTCTAGGATCAACGGCCGGTTGGTATTTAGGTTGAACCCAACTACGACCTAGTTCTATGGAGTAAGGAAGGTATTCGGTTAAGAATTTTTCTGAGAAATTGAAATAATGACCCATTGAAAGATCATGCTTCCAGTCTCCTTGTTCGGCAATCACAGCACCGTCTATAAACCTGTAACCTCCAACAATTTCCGCTTCCTCGGGGTTCCAAACAATCAATTGCTGGTAAGGAGTTTCACTAAAATCTAATTCGTCTAAATCTACTGAATTACCCGTACCGCCATCAGAACTTGCAAAAGTAAGTTCACGTAAGCGACCAATTTCTTGAACAACGTTTGGGGCATTGTGTACATTAACAATATAGATTTCATTGCTGAGCTTAGAGGTATATCGAATAAAACGCTCTTTTGTAAGCTCTGATTTTAATACCTCTGCTGGTACTGCTGGACGTAAATAGCTAAGATCTAACATGCCGTAAATATACTTCTTAAAAATGCAATGATTGAGGTTTCTTAAAGGTCGTAAACACGTTTTTTGATCTCATAAGCCCATTCTTGATCCTTGTTTCTTTTATCAAGCTCAGAAGGATAAATAGGCTTGCCATATTTCACAACAATGGTCTTGCCTCCTTGCTTTAATGTCTCCTGGGCAAGCAGCAGCATTTCTAAGTTAATTTTTATGCCTAAGAATTTTCGAATTTTCGCCAACCTGTAGAATCGATTAGACAATTGGCCGCTGATGTGAACAGGTATAATGGGTTTATTATACTTCTTCGATTTAGTGACGAAAGTTTTTTTCCAATCTAAATCTCGGGGCACCTTGTACTGGGTCATTCTACTGACCAGACCTGCTGGGAAAACAAACAGCGCATTGTCTGCAGCAAAAGCCTCATCAACCGCCCTAATACCATCGCGCGCAGTTAATCCAAATTTATTGACTCCTACAAAAAGCTCTTTAAGATTTGGGATGTTCATTAAAATATCGTTCACAAGAAACTTAACATCTGTGCGACATTGATCCATGGTTGACATCACAACAATGGCGTCCATTCCTCCCAACGGATGATTGGCAGCGAAAATAACACCACCTTCTTTTGGAACGTTTTCTAATCCTTCAATGCGGACTTTTACATTGAATTTTTCGCAAACTGCCCGGCAAAAGTCAAAGTTGCGCACGTCAAACTGCTCAGTCATGATCTCATTTAGAATGGACTCATGGATGATGTTCTCGCTTAAAAAACGAATAATAAAACGTGGTATAAATCTGTGTATGTCAGGATTTTTCTCCTTAATTAACGCATCTACATCAACAAATTTAGCAGCTTTTTCGGTCATTGATTTTAATTAGTTTCAACTGTAAAAGTAATCATATTTTTCAACGCCACTCGTACCTATGACCTATTTGAATTTCCTTTTGCAAGCTTTTAAATTCAGTCTATTTTAATATACCAGGTTAATTAGGAAGTGTATATCTTAGGTATGTTCTTGAGAACGCGCGCAATAGAAATAGTGAATGAAAGGTGACAATGGACAATGTTCCTTCTCCTGATATGTAATTTACAAAAACACCATCATGAGGAATTTAATTATGGCAGCCATCGCTTTTGCTTCAGTAGCTAATTCGTTTGGTCAACAAAATATACAAGTGATTTTTGATTTTGACGCAATGAATCGACCTATTGCAAAGATCTTCCCACTTAAATTAGTCTCAAGCGGGGATACGACCGTTGTATTATCAGCTCAATATGGTTTAGAGAATAATCAAGAGCGGTTTAGATTTAAGTTCACCGTCGCCTGTGAAGGAGTTACCTTTTTCAAAGCGCCCGATCATACTGTTCTAGAAATAATGGGCGAGTCCGACACCGTTACGTTGAGCTCATTCGAAGAGGTAGCCTATGCCATGAACGAGATGGATTACACATTTGTATTTACTGCCGGTGATTTGGGATATGCGGATAATGACATCAGCCTGCAGCGTATAGGTGCTGTTAGTCACGTCAAGATTCACGAGCTTCCTGGAATGGACTTGATGTTCACATTGCCAAGCACTAGGCTGATGTTCTTAAAGGATCTTCAAAGCAGTTTACGTATTGCTTACAGAAGAGGAGAGAACCATGGTGGTAGTAATTTAAGAGGAGGTTTCGGTGATACTAAATCCAGTAGAAATACAGGTAGGTAATCTGAGACTTTAATTGCCTAATGCACTAATGACAGGGAGTTCTACCCCGTTAAAGTTGAAAAGTGCTTGATTTTCATATGGACTTCCGTCTTGCGATTGAGGCCCCATATATGGAACTAATTCACCACCCCAATATACGAGTCCAGTTCCCAGTGAATCGGAAATTTGCCGCATAGCACTGATGAACGCTGCTTGGCCATTTCTTGTTGGTGGAAAATCGTCTAAAATTTGATTTATGCTTCCTATGTGGTTATTCGTCCAGTCTGCCCAATCAAGAGTGAAGGGATAAGAAGTTTCCAGCAAGAATACGGGTCTGCCTAAATCATCTTGTAAGTCGAAACAAGCAGCTTCTAACTCAGTAAGGTTCTTACCATGCCACCTAGGATAATAAGAAAGACCAGCGGCATCAAAGTCAATCGTATCAATCGTTTGAAAGAAGACCTGTGCATTGTCGTAACCCGCATAATGAATAAGTGTTGTGATAGATGTGTCCACCGATTTCACCGCTGATACTCCCGCCTGAAGCAAGCGTTGGAAATTTCCGTTCCCATTTCTTAATCCAGCGGGATGCATGAGTCCATGGTTTATTTCGTTACCAATTTGGACGTAATCGGGCTTCAACAGCTCTGTAACATGCCGTGTGAAATCGTATACACTGTCTAAAAGTACTTCATGACTTAAATTACTCCATTGACTCGGTATTAGCTGCTGTCCGGGATCGGCCCAGGTGTTGCTATAATGAAGCGTCAACATCAACATCAGTTGATGATTTTTTATACGTTGAACTAAAGGTATTAATTCATTTAATGAACCATCTCCAGTGGGGTTGTTCCACACTTTTAATCTAATACAATTAATTCCCCTATCCTTTAACAAAAGCAATGGATCGATCATGGTAGAGTCCTGGTTGTAAAAAAGAAAGCCTTCCTGCTCAATTTTCGGCAATTGACTAAAGTCAGTGCCTCTGAGCACAGGAGGTTCTGAAGTTGGTGCAGGTGGTGGATTAATGAGCTCGCAAGAACCTATCAATAGTAACGTTGTGCAAAGAATCAAGGCTTTATTTAAAACAACCATGTGTTAGATTTGTTAGAACTAAAAATAAAGGTAATGTTTGGTTTGTTCAAGAAGAAAACGGAAAAAGAAAAATTGGAAGCACAGTATGATGCGATGATTGAAAAAAGCTACCAGCTCAGTCATACCAATAGAACAGAAAGTGACAAGCTAGCGGGTGAGGCGCAGGAATTACTTTTGAGAATCAACACCATGGAAGGTTAGGCCTCTAAAGGTCTCAACCATTTTCTTTCTGCATAAAATGTTCCAAAGGGCAAGAAAGACATGATCAAAAATGATAGTGTTTTTGCCAAACCTATTTTGTACTGAAAAGCAAAATTCAGCAACGTAATAAGATAGATTACAGTGAGAACTCCATGGGCCATACCCATGATTTTGTTTGGCCATAAAATGCCTGCACCATATTTTAATGGCATGCATATGAACAATAAAAGGATAAATGAAGCACCTTCTAAAAGTGCGGTCCATTTAAAGGTTATTAATGATAATTTCATTCTGACTTTTTGGAATCAATAGAGATCAGAAACTTCATTGCCTCAGCGTTGAATATCTCTGGTTGCTCTACGTTAACAACGTGGCCACATTGTTCTATAACATGTAGAAGGGCACTTTGATGCGTAGCGACAATTTTCCGAATACTTGGTAGGAACATGTGGTCTTCACTTCCCATGATATAAAGTGTAGGTACCTTACTGTCTTTAAACCTGAAATATTTTAATAGTGGGTTAACTTCAGCTACTAGAGTGAACCATCTTTTAAATTCCCTTTGGTATAATTTTTTAGCCTCTCTAGCGAAAAGATTACGTGATTCTTTATGCGTTTTTTTCGGCATAATAACCCACGCTAAAAACTTGTAGAGGATCATATAGGGTATAACGCTTTTTAAGGCAGCACCTGTCCTCATCAGTACTTGACCCCGCTTATTGAGCTTCATGACAGCACCACCCATGATCATACTCAGGGTACGGTGAGGATGACGTTCCGTGATTTCTCTAATAATAATTGTTCCTAAGGAAATACCTACCCAATGCGTTTTCTGAATCTTTAAATGGTCTAAAACTTCTAAGACTTCATCTCCTATAGTCGTGAAGCTGTAATTTTTTATTTTTTCATAAAACGCATTTTTACTGCGTCCATGGCCTCTTAAATCGATCAATAAAACATTGAATTTACTTTGAAACGAACGGAGTTGTTTGTACCAGATGGTACTGGACCCTCCGGCTCCGTGCACAAATGTGACCCAAGGGGCATTTGGATGGTTGATATGTTCACTGTAGCAAAGCATCTAACAAAGAACGATTAAAATATAATGCTGATCAAAGTGCGGTTCTTCCTTTATTGACAGGTTGTATAAAAAATGCAAATGAGCAGTATAATAATTAAACTAACGAGAATTAACGGGGTTCTTTGTATAATTGACCCATAATCTGAGAATAATAAAACACCTACATGCAAGATCAAAGTATAGCCTCAAATTTTAAGTTTGATTTACCTAGTTCCCTAGTCGTGTTTTTAGTTGCACTACCGCTTTGTTTAGGCATAGCCTTGGCATCAGGTGCTCCCTTGTTTTCAGGATTGATTGCAGGTATAATAGGTGGTCTAATTGTCGCCCCATTAAGTGGCAGTCCTCTTGGTGTTAGCGGGCCAGCTGCTGGATTAGCAGTTATCGTCTATGGAGCTATTGAAGAGCTCGGTTCCTACCCGACGTTTCTAGCTGCCGTTGTTGTCGCTGGTATCGTTCAAGTATTATTGGGTGTATTGAAAGCAGGTGTGATCGGTTACTATTTTCCGTCTTCTGTTATTAAAGGAATGCTCTCTGGCATTGGGATTATTATCTTCTTAAAGCAAATTCCTCATGCTGTTGGTTATGATTCGGATCCCGCAGGAGACCTTTCTTTTATTCAGCAGGATGGACATAACACCTTCTCAGAGATGAGTTACATGCTTGGTAATCTTTCGAACACTGCTATGTTGATTTCTGGGTTAGGACTTCTGATTTTAGTGTTGTGGGAGCAGAAGTTTATTAAGAACTTATCTTTTTCAACCATTATACAAGGGCCATTAGTGGTTGTTTTGATGGGTATAGGTATCAACGTGTTGTTTGCTGATTATGAGGGTTTATCATTAAATGCGTCGCAGATTGTTGCCATTCCGGTTAATGATGGTTTTTCAAGTTTTCTTTCGCAGTTTACTACACCAGATTTTAAGGCATTTTTGAATCCTTCTATCTATGCTATTGGAGTCACTATGGCTGTTGTTGCCTCATTAGAAACATTACTCTGTGTAGAGGCCACTGATAAGTTAGATCCCTACAAAAGAATTACACCAACCAATAGAGAGTTGTTTGCCCAAGGCGCCGGTAATATTGTGAGTGGATTAATAGGTGGCTTGCCCATAACGCAAGTGATCGTGCGTTCATCAGCTAATATTCAAAGTGGAGGAAGAACAAAGACCTCCGCATTTCTTCATGGTGCTTTATTATTAATCTGTGCCTTTAGTATTCCAAAATTATTAAACTTGATACCACTGAGTGCACTAGCTGCCATTCTTCTTCTAGTGGGCTATAAATTGGCCAAGCCAAGTCTTGTTATTAATATGTGGAAACGAGGAAGGTCCGAATTCATACCATTTGCTATAACGGTCCTTGGTATAGTCTTTACAGATCTACTCTCCGGAATTGCCTTAGGATTAGTTGTTGCTGTTGTCTTCATTTTGTGGGAGAATTTCAAAATCCCTTATAAATTTGACATTAAGCATTACGAAAAAGGTGAGCCCATTGTAATTGCCTTCTCTGAGAGTGTCAGCTTTCTAAATAAAGCGAGCATACAAAGGACTTTAAATACGGTCCCGGATGATTCAAAAATCATATTGGATGCCACAGCAACGCTGAGTATGCACTTAGATGTGAAAGAAATCATTGAAGAATTTCAAATAAGTGCCGTATTAAGAAACATCGAAGTAGTCCTCGTTGGGTTTGGTGATACTGTTGGAAAAGAACCAGTAGCTCAATTTGAGAAAGTTGTATTGAAACAAACGGTCAAATCAAGCGTCGTAGGGAGTATATTTAAGAAAAAGTAACCCTTATGAAAATTTCTCTAGAGCGAACAGATAACAACTTCGGAATGAAGGCCAAGGCAGGCAATCATGAGATATTGTTAGATTCGCAGGAGGAAGGAGGAGCTTCTCCAATGCAGCTTATGCTTATCGCTTTAGCGGGTTGCAGTACAATCGACCTTATCCATATACTCCGAAAGGGGAGGTACGAGATTACTTCTTATGCGAGTGAGGTCATTGCTACACGCCGTGAAGAAATGCCTAGAATATTTAATGCTATTACCTTACTGATCACTCTGGAAACAGATGCGCCTGATGAAGTATTAAATAGAGCGATAGCATTAACTAAAACGAAATACTGCAGCGCACTTGCGGTTTTAGAGGCGAGCTGTCCTGTGGAAATCTCTGTCAACAGGAAAATATAGTATTAGTTTTTCCGATAAGGGACTATTCAATCGATCAATGTGTCACCCTCATGCATTGAGACGTTGTGCATTAATAGGTCTGTATAATTTAATCGATAACAGTGAGTCGTAAGGCTGTTTTTCTACCCGAATCGAATGTGATTCCAAGTACATAGTTTCCCGAATGCATTAGTTTCAAGGTACTGTCGGTTGTAGATTGTTGAATTCTTCCCAGTAAATCAAAGACAACGATCGAGATTATTCGTTCACTGCTCTCGAATGTGATTTGTCTATTAGTTTGAGCAGGATTGGGATACATTTTGACCTCGGTCTGTGCAGATACTTCCGGAATATCGAGTATGAAGCAGGCATCAGCCGTAACATATTGTCGCATGTTCCAAGGAGCTTCACAATCGCCCATAAATCCTAGGCCTGAATTCCAGGAGTGTAGCATGCTCATCCAAGGAGTGTCCGTAACTATTGGTCCCCGCATTTGTCCGCCAGCAATTGTTGTTTGGAGAGTATCTCCATTACCCATACAAATTCTACGTGCGGTTTTATCATTGTTCCAAGCTGCTTCCATTAGACTGTGTAGTAATCTAGTCCCCATCCAATAGTCTAATGCGTCGTGCTTAGTAACATATACATTAAACTGATTTGAGTCATTTTCATAGCTGTTTAAAGTGAAATGTGTCGCCCAGTATATATAACTGTTTACAGTGTCTCCACGAATGATCATGAACTCTTTGTTAGAATCGGGGACCCCCATGAAATTGTACATATCAATGAGCGTTCTTGGGTCTGGGACTTGATCCCAATCCGATAAGGTCATTAGGTACAGTACATCATCTGGCATTGCGGCTAGTCCACTATCACTTTGTACGTCTATGTCTTGTGGCCAATTGTCCAGCCAGCCAATAAAGCTCGCTCCAGCATCTGGCCAAGCAAAACGACCATTAGAACCCCATCCGTCATTGGTGTATTTTTTCAGGCTCAACCAATTTGTTACTGCTGCACCTTGACTAATTCCATGAAATCCAACTCTTGTAGTATCTATTAGATTCGAATAGAGACGAACGGCTTCATCCAACAGGTAATAGGCGCATCCATATTCGTTGGCATTGTTATACTGCATTGTTACAGAAACGTATCCTAAGCTTGCCACGAATTCTCTATCTAACTTACTTTCTTTCCAATAATTACTATCTGTCATGTTAGTATTGGAAGATCCAGGAAACCTAAATACAGTTCCGCGTGTTGAATTTAATCCTGTTGGATATGTTATGATGCAACGTAATGTATCGGAACATTCATAGGTTGAATCTGGAGTCAATTGGAAAAACTCGCTGGTGAAGGCGTTGTTTCCAAAAGCACCAAATCCTTGTGTGATTTTAGGAATTGGACCTTCAAAAGCAAATTGTCCCATCGTGAAAAATGGAAGTATAAGAAATAACCCAAGCGCCGAAAGGCGCTTGGGTAAACTTAATGAGTTTTGCTTACTGGTTTGTAAGAGATTCATTAGCGTGTCACAACGAATTGACTGCGCAATAGACCTTTCTCAACATCTATGGTTAGCCAATAATTACCTACAGGAAGTGTACTGATATCAAATCCTATTTTATTTGAACTTAAATAGGTAGGGTCAATATCTATTCTGTTTCCAATTACATTATAGACTATGATTTGGTCCATCAATTCATCCGTTACAACTGCTTGGTTAAAATAGAGATTCAAATAATCTTTAGCGGGATTGGGGGATAATGTCATTGTAGCTAGAGGCAGATCTTCAAGATCTGTGTAGTCCTTGAAAACTCTGATATTGTGACAGAAGCCGTTAGTATCCACTGCCGGAAAACCAAATATCGCTCCTGAGACTTGGTACCAGCTCGTGAAAAATCCACTTTCTACACCAACGGAGGGAATATAGTAGGTTGTATCTGCTAGAGTAGGAGTACCAG